>JAIOOZ010000654.1 GCA_021414185.1 Betaproteobacteria bacterium | reverse complement strand
GGCGGGCACCGAGGGGTGCACGACCAGCAGATTGGGTGCCGACGCCACCATCAGGATGGGGCTGAAGTCGTGCAGCGAATCGTACAGCGGCTTCTTGTTGATATGCGGAATGATCGCGAGCGTATCAAGCGTAGTCAGCAGCAGCGTATAGCCGTCCGGCGCCGAGCGCGCCACGAATCCGCCCCCTATCATTCCGGCCGCGCCGGCGCGATTGTCGATCACGATCTGCTGGTTCCAGGCTGCGCCCAGTTTCTGGCCTATCGTTCGCGCAAAAATGTCGGTGCCGCCGCCCGCGGGGAAAGGCGCAACGAGGCGCACGGTCTTATCGGGCCAGGATTGTGCGGCGGCGGTTGCCGCACATGCCGACATCGTCGCGGCGAACATTAACCTGCAGAATCTCATTATTTTCCCCTGGCCGGTGCGCCGGTAAAAAAACGGGTGCCAATTCAAGCGAGTTTGGCAGCTCACCTGCGTTGGGCTTCGGCTGCTCTCGCGGGAACGCGGCAGGCTTACTTCTTCGCCATCGTCGATTTGCCGAGCGAGCGCACGTCGCGCGGCCGCCAGCGGCCGCTGTCCACCTGTGCAAGAAACTCCGCCGTAATGCCGTTGAAGAGAGCAGGCTCTTCGAGATTGACGGCGTGACCGGTGCCAGCGACGACGGTGAGCGTCGCGGAAGGGCATACGCGTTTGATGAAAATCCCGGGCTCGAGGCAGTTGTCGTCTTCGTCGCCGCTCACCATGTGTAGCGGTACTTTGAGCTTGCGAAGTTTGTTCTCCAGGCTGTAAATCGTCGGGCGCTTGCCCTGGCAGCCAATCAGCGTATTGGCCGAGCCCAGCGCCGAATGCTCCGCAAACTCAGCGCAGAAATCGGCGAAGCCGCGCGGGTCCTTGTTCTGGTACTGCACGCGCGAGGGGCCAACCTGGTAGGGCTTGATCGCGGCCTTAGTGCCGAGTTCGAGGAAGCGCTTGATCATGACGTTGTTGTCGCGCAGGAACTGGCCGCGCTTGTCGGGGTCGGAGCCGAAGCCGACGCCGATCGCGGTCAGCGACAGCGCCATGCGCGGATAGGTCAGGCCAAAATGC
>JAIOOZ010000071.1 GCA_021414185.1 Betaproteobacteria bacterium | reverse complement strand
GTGATGTACGCATTCGCGCCTTCGTCGATTCCGCGCTGAATTTCACTGGCGCGGCCGCGCGCCGTCAGCAGCAGTATCTTGACGCCGTGCTGCGCCGGATCGGCGCGCAATTGCCGGCACACTTCAAACCCATCGATCACCGGCAGCATCACGTCGAGCACCACGAGTTGGGGGCGAAACGCCGCCGCCTGCTGGAGCGCGTCGCTGCCGGTTTGCGCGATCACCACTTCGTAGCCCTTGCTCTTCAGCAGAAACTCCAGAGACAAAGCGATGTTCGGCTCGTCGTCGACGACAAGAATTTTTTCGGCCGGGGCTGCCAATGCGCGGCTCAGGTGCCGAACTTGCGGGAAGCGGCGGCGGGCGTTTCTTCAATGCCGGCGCGCAGCAGCGGCAATACGAAGGAGAACGTCGCACCCTCGCCAGGCACGCTGTCGACCCACAGCCGGCCGCCAAAGTGGTGGACGATCTGGCGGCAGATCGGCAGCCCGAGGCCGGTGCCCTGCGGTTTTTGCGTCAGCGTATCGCCGACCTGGCGGAATTTTTCGAAGATGACGCGCTGATCGTCCGCGCTGATGCCGATGCCGTTGTCAGTCACCTGCACGCGCAGGCCGTCCGCCAGCAGGGTGCTGGACACCCTGACGCGGCCGCCGTCGTCGCGGCAGAACTTGGCCGCGTTTGAAAGCAGGTTCAGCATGACCTGCATCAGGCGGTCGCGATCGGCGTGGATGGTCGGCAGGTCGGCCGGCAATGCGAGTTCGAGTACGATGTTCTTGTCGGAAAACATCTGGCTGGTCGACGACACGGCGTCCTCGATCACTTCGCGCACGTCGATTTCGCCGGTGTGCCACTCGGCGTTGCCGGATTCGATTTTGGCGAGGTCGAGCACCTGGTTGATCAGCCGCGTGAGGCGCTCGGATTCGCGCGTGATGATGCCGAGAAATTTCGCGCGCTGGGCAAGTTCCAGCGCCGGATTGTCGTGCAGGATCTCGGAAAATGCGCGAATCGAAGTCAGCGGCGTGCGCAATTCATGCGTGACGGTCGACACGAAATCGTCTTTCAGGCGGTCGAGTTCCTGCAGGCGCTGGTTGGCGGAACGCAATTCCGTGGTGGCGATTTCGAGTTCGCGCGATTTCTGCTCGAGCTGGCGGCTGTAGGCGAGCGCCTGCGACGTCTCGTCGAGGATGTTCATCACCTTGTCGATGCCCAGCGGTTCTTCCTGCACTACGGAGGCGACCACGACGTTCGCCGAACCGGCGCCGATCGCGCCGGCGAGCAGCGTTTCGGCAAAATGGATCAGTTCGGCATCGGGCTTGAGCTCTTTGGCGGATTTGGCGCCGCACTTGAGCGCGTAGGCGGCAAATGCATCGCGCGCGCGGCGCTGGCCGAGAAAGCGTCCCACCAGCGTAATCAATTCGTTGACGGAAGCATCGCCCCGCAATGATTCCGGGCGCTGCAGCCGCGGCTCGCTGTGCGCGTCGACAAACAGCGCGGCCTGGACTTGTTCGGCGAAACTCTGCGTGGTGACGAGCGATATGCTGATGTAGGCGCCGATGTTGAAGAACATGCTCCAGAACAGGCAATGCGTGATGTCGTCGAGCCCCGTGAGTCCGAACAGTTCCAGCGGTTTCAGTATGTGAACGCCGAAAATCCCGTGCTCGACAAAGGCGAAAGGCAGCCAGCCCGACTTGGCAAACGACGGCAGGAGCAGTGTGTAGGCCCAGATGAAGAAGCCGGCGAGCAGGCCGCAGATTGCGCCCAGCCGTGTTGCGCCTTTCCAGAACATGCCGCCCAGGATCGCCGGTGCGAACTGCGCCACGGCGGCAAATGATATTAACCCGATGGAGACCAGCGCATAGGCCTCGCCGGCAAGGCGGAAATACGCGTATCCGAGCATCAGCACGCCGACGATGGCGCCGCGCCGGATGCCGACGATCAGCGACGAGTGGTCAGCGCGTTCGTGCAGGTGCAGCATGTTGAGGCGCAATAACAAAGGCATGGCGAGGTTGTTGCAGAACATGGTGGATAGCGCGATGGTTTCGACGATCACCATGCCGGTCGCGGCGGCGAGTCCGCCGATGAACACCGTCAGCGTGAGCAGCGATTGCTGCTGCGCAATGGGCAGGTTCAGCACAAACGTATCGGCATCGACGTTGCCGGCCGGGAAATGCATCAGCCCGGCAAACGTGATCGGCAGCACGAAAATATTGATGATCAGCAGGTAGAGCGGAAACAGCCACACGGCTTTGTTGAGATGACGCTCATCGACATTCTCGACCACCGCGATCTGGAACTGGCGCGGCAGAAACATGATCGCGAGCATGGACAGGAAAGTCAGCGAGGCCCACGACGTGTAATCCACCGAGCTGCCGCCGAAGTCGAGCAGCTTGGCGAGCTGCGGATATTCGATCGCGCTGGTGAATATGTCGGCAAAGCCGTCGTACAGCACATAAGTCGCATAGACACCGACTGCTACGAAAGCGAGCAGCTTGACCACGGATTCGAAGGCAATCGCCGCGACCAGGCCTTCGTGGCGCTCGGACGCATCGAGATGGCGGGTGCCGAACAGGATGGTGAACACCGCCAGCAGCAGCGCGATGTAAAAAGTGTTGTCGGTGAGCAGCGGTATGGTGGCCTGGCTGTCGGGCGTGGCGATGGCCGGGTATTTCAGGATGATGGAGAAACTGTTGGAGACCGCTTTCAACTGCAGCGAGATATAGGGCACGATGCCGATCACCGCGATGATGGTCACCAGGCCGCCGAGCAACTGGCTTTTGCCGTAGCGCGAGGCCACGAAGTCGGCGATTGACGTGATGCGGTTGGCCTTGCTGATGCGGATCATTTTCAGCATTACGTACCACCACAGCACCGCCATCAGCGTCGGCCCCAGGTAGATCGGCAGAAAGCCGATACCGCTGGTGGCGGCGCGCCCCACGCTGCCGTAAAAAGTCCACGACGTGCAGTAGACGGCGAGCGACAGCGCGTAGATATACGGATTGGCGATGATGCTGCGGCCGGCGTCCGCGCGCTTGTCGCCGTAATAGGCGATCGCAAACAGCATCCCGACGTAGACGAACGACGCCAGGACGATGACGTAACCGGTAAGCATTGTGGGTTCGGCGGGCGCTGGCGCGCGTTCAGTCGGTGCGGCGCTCGATGACCGCGGCGGTCAGCGCGATCAGCAGGCCCCACGCGGCGAATGCGTAGACGTAGAGCAGGGGTACACCGAACAAACGGTAGTTGATGTTGAAAACATAAAGCAGCGGGTAGTTGAAAAGCAGGCAGCCGAACAGGAAAGCCGCGATCAACCTCTGTCCGTGTATGCCGGGTCGTTTCATGGCTGCGGGCACGGACAGTGAAGCGGCGGGAGCAACATGCTCGCGGGCCTCAGGCGATCGGTTCCTTCAGTTGCTGCAATATCGCCGGATTTTCCAGCGTGGATACGTCCTGCGTGATTTCCTCACCCTTGGCGATCGAGCGCAGCAGCCGGCGCATGATTTTCCCCGAACGCGTTTTCGGCAGGTTGTCGCCGAAGCGGATGTCTTTGGGTTTGGCGATGGGGCCGATTTCCTTGCCGACCCAGTCCTGCAGCTGCTTGACGATTTTTCTCGCCTCCTCGCCGGTCGGGCGCGCCTGCTTCAATACCACGAACGCGGCGACTGCTTCGCCCGTCAGTTCATCGGGACGGCCGACGACCGCGGCTTCGGCCACCAGCGGGTTGGACACCAGCGCCGATTCGATTTCCATGGTGCCGAGCCGGTGTCCCGAGACGTTCAGCACGTCGTCGATGCGTCCCATGATCCAGAAATAACCATCGAGATCGCGGTTGGCGCCGTCGCCGGCAAGGTAATACTTGCCTTTGAAGTCGTCCGGGTAATAGGATTTTTTGAAGCGCTCCGGGTCGCCCCAGATGGTGCGTATCATCGACGGCCAGGGACGCTTGATGACGAGAAAGCCGCCTTTGCCTTTTTCGACGTCGTGGCCGGCTTCATCGACGATGGCGGCCATGATGCCGGGCAGGGGCAGGGTGCACGAGCCGGGCTTGGTGCTCACCACGCCGGGCAGCGGCGTAATCATGTGGCCGCCGGTTTCCGTCTGCCACCAGGTATCGACGATGGGGCAGCGTTTCTGGCCGACCGTTTCGTGGTACCACATCCACGATTCGGGATTGATGGGTTCGCCCACGGTGCCGAGCAGGCGCAGCGACGACAGATCGAATTTTTTCGGCAGATCGGCGCCGAGCTTGATCAGCGAACGGATCGCGGTCGGCGCCGTGTAGAACACGCTGACCTTGTGGTCCTGGATCATGCGCCAGAACCGCGTGGAGTCGGGATAGGTCGGCACGCCTTCAAATATGATTTCGGTGGCGCCGACGGCGAGCGGCCCGTAGCAGACGTAGGTATGACCGGTGACCCAGCCGACGTCGGCGGTGCACCAGAAGACGTCGCTCGCTTTGTAGTCGAACGTCCATTTCATGGTCAGGATCGCGTGCAGCAGGTAGCCGCCGGTCGAATGCTGCACGCCCTTGGGCTTGCCGGTCGAACCCGAGGTGTACAGAATAAACAGCGGATGATCGGCTTCGACCCATTCCGGTTCGCACGTGTCCGACTGGTCTTTGACGAGATCGTGCAGCCACACGTCGCGCCCGGCATCCCACTTCACGTTGCCGCCGGTGCGCTTGTAGACGACCACGCTCTTGATCGAATCGCAGCCGCCGAGAGACAGCGCTTCGTCGACCGCGGCTTTCAGCGCTATCGGCTTGCCGCCACGCATCTGCTCGTCGGCGGTCAGCACGGCCACGGCACCCGCATCGATGATGCGCTCCTGCACGCTTTTCGCGGAGAAACCGCCGAACACGACTGAATGGATCGCGCCTATGCGCGCGCAGGCCTGCATGGCGACGACGGCTTCGACTGACATCGGCATGTAGATCAGTACGCGGTCGCCCTTTTTGATATTGCGGCTTTTCAGGCCATTGGCCATCATGCAGACGCGGCGATAGAGTTCCTTGTATGTGATCTTGCTGACCTTGCCGTCATCCGCTTCGAAAATAATCGCGACTTTGTCAGGCTGTGACTGCAGATGCCGGTCGAGGCAGTTGTATGAGGCGTTGACCGTGCCGTCGGCGAACCATTTGAAGAAGGGCGCATGCGACTCGTCAAGGACCTGGGTGAAGGGTTTTTTCCACAGCACGTGTTCGCGCGCAAGCCGCGCCCAGAAACCGGTGAAATCCTGGTCGGCCTCGGCGCACAGCTTGTTATAAGCATCCATGCCCGAAATGTTGGCCTGCTTGACGAACCCGGCGTCCGGCGCAAACGTGCGCGTTTCATTCAACACCGATTCGATGGTCTGCGTTGCCATGCTGTCCTCCGATGAGTTGCGTTGATTGCCCGTTTTGTGGGCTGCCAAGTGCTGAAAATTGTATCACGCGTCCCTGTGGCAACACCCCCGGTCAGCGTGGCGCGGAGGCGGCATTTGGCGCTCGCTGTCGGCCGTAACTACGGGCATAATGGCAACCGGGCCGCAAAGTTGAGCTTGCGGCAAACGAACAATGGCGGGCCCCCCCGCATTGCACGGTAGTGAACCTGGTCAGGTCCGGAAGGAAGCAGCCAAAGCTATTCTCTGCAAGTGCCGGGGACAAGGCTCGCCACCCTTTTTCTTTTGCGATATCATAGCGATACGCCTGAAAATTCAACGATGCGCCAAGGACCCATAGTGAAAAACGCGAAATGCCTGATTGTCGCTGCGCTGCTCGCAGCCAGCCCCGCCGCCCATGCCATAGACGGCATATCGATCGTCTACGGCCACTCGGATTCTTCGAACGCGAATGTCAATATGGGCCGCGTCGGCGTGCAATGGGACTGGAACAAGAAACTGGTTGAAGCGGGCAACTGGCATCTGGGCGGTTATTGGGAATCGGATTTCGGCTACTGGAGCAACAACAGTGTTGCCAGGACGCATAAAAGCATAGTGGATATCGGTTTCACACCGGTATTCCGTATCCAGCAGACCACGTTGTCGCTGGTTTCGCCTTACGTAGAACTGGGCGTGGGTTTTCACTTCTTGTCCGCAACGTCGATCAGCCCGCAGCGCCAGTTCGGCACCAGCTTCCAGTTCGGCGACCACGTCGGCGCCGGCCTGCGTTTCGGCGATAAAGGCCGCTATGACCTCGGTTATCGCTACCAGCATCTGTCGAACGCCGGTCTCAAGGGCCCTAATCAGGGCATCAATTTTCACGAACTGCGCCTGCAATACCATTTCTGATTCCGAGTGGCGTTGGCCGCCTGTCATGAATCCGGGATCGCCCGTCCGTTTCGCCCGCGCTGACGGTTTCTAGCAGTGAGCCAGGTTCTCGCCCGCAAGTGGCGCCCCAAGACCTTTGCCGAACTGGTCGGCCAGGAGCACGTCGTAAGAGCGCTGACCAACGCGCTCACGCAGCAGCGCCTGCATCACGCCTACCTGTTTACCGGCACGCGCGGCGTCGGCAAAACTACGCTGGCGCGCATCATCGCCAAGGCGCTCAACTGCGAAACCGGCATTACGGCGACACCCTGCGGCAAATGCGGCGCCTGCACTGAAATCGACGCCGGACGTTTTGTCGACTTGATAGAACTCGATGCCGCGTCCAATACCCAGGTCGACAACATGCGCGACCTGCTTGAGAACGCGCTGTATGCGCCGACCAGCGCGCGCTTCAAGGTCTACATCATCGACGAAGTGCACATGCTTTCGCGCAGCGCGTTCA
>JAIOOZ010000704.1 GCA_021414185.1 Betaproteobacteria bacterium | reverse complement strand
CGCCTCCACTGTCGATGAAGAGATGGTGACCTTGCCGCCGGTGCTTGTGATGTTTACCGCCGCGAGCGGCGTATCGATATCGACCGTGCCGAATCCGCTGTAATGACCGCTACCGGCATCTGCCCTGACCAAGGCGCCATTTTGCAGCGTGATGTCGCCGCCCGCCGTCAACGTCACGCCGGCATTGCCGCCAGGACCGTAGTTGCTGTTGCCGCCCCAGGCCCGAATATCGTCGCCATCGATCAGAATTGGGCCGGACGTGCTGGTCAGCAATATCGTGCCGGATCCCCCGTAGCCGTCGTAGGCGTACCCGCCCGTGGCGTGGACCGACGTTACTTCCCCGCCGTCGGCGATCACGGTAATCCCGCCAATCCCGCCGGTCGCCTGCAGGGTCACGCTGGCATTGCCGCCGTCGCCATAGTAGTTGCTGTCTCCGCCGTACGCATAGACCGCGGAATGGTCAACGAGCACCGAACCGGCGGTGCTCTTGAGCAGAATATCGGCGGCGCCGCCATTGCCACCCCATTCACCGCCATCCCCGCCGTCGGCCTTGATGTTGCTGTTGTTGAGCACCAGGACATCGCCGCTTGCGATCAGCGAGATCGAAGCCTTGCCGCCGTTGGCATACGAAGATTCTCCGCCGTCCCCGCCATAGGCATTGATCGTGGCGCCGTTGTTTATAACAATACCGCCGGTCCCCGCGGTTAAGGCAATGGTCGCGTCGCCGCTATTGCCGTAATAGCTTCCACCGCCGGTCGCCTCGATCAAAGCAGAGTTATCGACGATAACGGCGCCCGCGTCCGATGTCGTCAGCGTAATATTCGCGGCACCGCCATTACCGCCCTCGCCGCCGTCGCTGTAGCCGCCATGCGCGTAAATAGCCGCGCTGTTATCGAGCGTAATACTGCCGCCGCTGCCGTTTAACGTGACGCTGGCCGCGCCGCCATTGCCAAAGGAACTGCTGCCGATATCGCCACCATAGGCGTGAATCGACGCACTGGAATCCAGCAATATGCCGCCCGTGCCGCTGGTTATCGCGACGCTGGCAGCACCGCCATCGCCGTTGCTGCCATAACCGCCCTGCGCCGTGATCATGCTGCTGTTTCTGACCGTGATGCCGCTGCCGCCAGTCGAATTCAATATCACGCTGGCAGCACCGCCATTGCCGGAACCGGCATCGCCGCCTTCCGCATGCACTACCGCACCGTTGTCGAGCAGGATGCCGCCGCTGCCGCCGCCCAGTGTTATTGTTGCACCCGTGCCGCTGCCTGGGCCATCGGGCCCATAGGCGAAGACACCGTTGCCAACACCGCCGCCATCAATCGAAAAGCCCCCGGCGCCAGTCAACGTCACATCGCCCTGCGCAAGCACCGGATTGCTGACCACGATGTTACGGTTGGTTGTCGTCAGGGTAATGCTGCCGCCCGGAGCGTCGTTGCGCAGTGATTCCGTCGAGGTGCCGGAGTCGAGCGTCAGCGTACCGCCACCCACACTGGTTTCTGCGATGTTGATATTGCCTGTCGCGCCCGCGTTATAGGCCGACAGCGTAGCGGCTTTGATGTTGAGCTGAATCCCTGTCTGCGCATACAAGTCGACGTTGCCGTTGCCGGTTCCGCCCACCGTCAGCGTAAACCCGCCGCTCGCGATGTGACCGCTGGTGCGAATGCCGAAAAGCGCCGGCGTCGTCAGGTTGCCGGCAAAATTCACGTCCCCGGATACGAGTTGATCACCAATGTTGAACGTGAAGGCATCGACGAAATTGACCTCGGCCTGCGACAAGTGCAGGCTGCCGCCGGCGCCCGCGGAACCCAGGGTAACAGTGCCGCTGCCGTATGGTGCTAGGTAAACGTCCCAGCCACTGACGACCCGCTGCAGGTTCATGTCGGCCGCGCGCAGGAAAACCGTATCGCCCGGATTGTAGACACCTCCGCCGGCACAAATCGGCCCGCCCGTACCGCCGCCAAAACCGCAAACTGCTGTGCCGGCCTGAGTCGTTAACGTCCCCGCCGCAGTTAGTTCAATCGGCCCACCCGACATCGTCTGTACACCCTTGGCCGCCCCGGCGAAGAGCACCGCGCCGCCTATCGTCATGTTGCCGGTGCTCTCGATATATATGCCGCCTGTCCCGAGATGCGAGTGGGCCTCGACGTTGATGTTGGTGCCGAATGCCGCATTGGGCGTAACTTTGATCGGCAACAACTGAGCGCCGATACTGCCGCCGCCAACGGTGACGTTGGTGGGGTTCCAGAGATCGATGATGATCGAGCGGGCGGTGATGACCGACGCCGCATCGGCCATCAGGATATTGCTGTTCGAGTTGTAGCCGTCGTACTCGATGAACATGTCGCGCCCGGTAATGCGCGAAAGCGTGATGTCGCCGCTGACCACGGCGCCAGTGTGGCCGACCCCGGTGCCCATCGTAATGCGCACGTCGCCCGTCCCGGCGTTGATCAAAGTGCCGGGGGCCATGGAAATCACCGCCGCGCCGGGATCGCGGTTGCCCGCAATCACGCCGTTTGCGGTGGTTTCGTTGGCGATCAGCGTGATATTTCCGCTGTTGGTGATGATATTGGCATTGACGAAAATCGAGTTGCCTGCCTGCGCGGTGAGCGACGTCCCAGCGTTGGTCATGCCAATCGCGTCTGTGAACGTAATGTTGTTGTCAGCCTGCAGGAATACCGGCGTCATCAGCCCATTGATATTGACCGGATCGATGGTCGAATCGCCGCCGGGATTGTCCCCAAACAAATGGTTGCCAAGGAAGGCCCCGCCGCCGGTGATGATTTCGAGATTCTTCGGGTCGAGCAGCAGCGTGCCGAACTTGCCGTGCGGCGCAGACGTGTTCACGGATGCGGAAAAATCGAGCCACGCTTTGCCCGAGACTTCGACAAATCCGCCGTTGCCCGAAAGCGCGCCGCCGCGGGCGCTGATCGTGCCGTAAGCCTGGGTGCCGTCATCCGACCAGATGATGACTTTCCCGCCATTGCCGGAGCTGGTGGCGTCGGCGCGGATGATCGCATCCGACCCGAAATAAGTGCGGCTCGCGTTCTGTATCAGCGAATTGCGGCCCTGAAAATCGCCGCCAATGAGCGCCAGGCCGCCGCCAACGGCACCGGAAACATCGACGATGGCCCTGCGCAACAAAGCCACACGCGGCGCCAGCAGCAATACCATGCCGCCCGGACCGTTGCTGCCGGTAGCATCAATCAAACCAGAAGCGAGTAGCGTGCCCTTGGTCGCCTCAACCCGCACTTCGCCGCCGGCCTGTCCATTCGCGAGAATACGGCTGGTGGCATCAAGCGTAATTTCGTTGTGCGCGGTAATACTGACGTTGCCGCCGCGACCTTCGCTGCCGGTCACGGCGATGGTTCCCTGCAGCACGACCGAACCTTCGCCGGCCTGCACAATTGACGCGCCGCCAATCGTTGCCGCGTCCGACAGCAGAACTGTATTCCCCGTGCTGGGCGTGGTAACCGTGAGCGCGCCACCGCTTTGTCCACCGACGACGCTGATTTGATTGCCAGCTGGTACCAGCACGGACGGCGTATTGAGTTTGATTTGGCCGGCGCCCGCCGCACTCGCCGTCCCCGTGGCCGTGAAAATCACGGTGCCACCCTGGGTGCCGCTGGCTGAGATGTTCACGCCGGAATCTGCGGTGATGCTCTGGCCGGAAATATTGATGGTGCCGCCCTTGCCCTGCGTGGCGTTGGCTTCGAGCCTGCCGGCCAGCGCCACCGTGCCGGATTCCGCCTGTATGGTGATCTTGCCCGCGGTCGGCCCGGACGCGCTGATGACGCTGCCATTTTCCAGCGTGACGTTCTGTTTCGCCCGCAGCAGGATCTCGCCGTTCGCGCCGACCACCACGCCATCGGCGCGGATCTCGCCGCTGTTCTTCACCAGCGCGGCATAAATCCCGATCTTGCCGCTGCGCGCAATGATCTGGCCGATGTTGATGGCCTGGGTGTCGGGTGCGGTGATTTCGATACGCAGATTCGGCGTGCCGGCATCGACGAGGTCAACGCTGCGACCTGCCGCCAGAATGATTTCGCCTTGCGGGCTGGTGATGATTCCGCTGTTCTGCACGTTCGGCGCGATCAGGTAGACCTGCCCGCCGGTCGGCGTCGTGATAGCGCCCTGGTTGTTGACGCTGCCGGCGCCTGGCGTGTCAGTGAAGCGCAAACGTCCAGCGGCAAAATCGGCGTTCGACAGATTGAGCGAAGAAGCGACCAGCCCGGCGACGTCGATCTGCGCGCCGGCGCCGAACACGATGCCGTTCGGATTGATCAGCAGCACGCGGCCGTTCGACTGCAGCACGCCGAGGATGATCGACGGATCGACCCCGACGACGCGGTTCAGAACGGAGCTAGCGGCAGACTGCTGGATGAAGCGCGTAATCTCGTTGGCGCCGATCGAGAAAGCCTGCCAGTTAATAACGGCGCCCGGCGAATTGGTGACTGTGGTGAGATTGCCTTGCTGGCTGACGGTCGCAGTGCCGCTGACGACTGTCGCGCCGGTCGGCGCCGCCAGCACGGTCTGCACGGAAACGGAGAAACAGGCGCCCACTGCGACCGCAATCGCTTTTGCTCTGAACGGATGCCGTTGGCGTAAACGCTGGGTTGCCATGTTTCCGTTGGTCTCCGCGAGGAGGAAATTTCATTCATTCTACACCAGCGCGTAGGGGTATTTATGTGATTTTTCGCACGAATACCCTCTGCGGCACCTAATCCATTGGTGCTATTTTTTCTCCTGCAATGCGCGCTGCCGGAAGGTTTCGCCAAGACAAACGCCGCTTGCCACCGAAACGTTGAGACTTTCGACGCTTCCGTTCATCGGAATGCGCACGAGTTCGTCGCAGTGCTCGCGCGTGAGCCGCCGCATCCCCTCGCCCTCCGCGCCGAGGACCCATGCCAGCGCCCCCTTCAGCGTGGAGTCGTACAAACCGGTAGTGCCGTGTTCGTCCGCACCTATTATCCAGATGCCCGAATCCTTCAACTCGCGCAAAGTGCGCGCCAGGTTGGTGACCGTGATGTAGGGGACCGTTTCCGCCGCTCCACTCGCGACTTTGGACACAACTGCCGTAATGCCCACGGCGCGGTCCTTGGGTGCAATTACCGCATGCACGCCGAATGCATCAGCCACCCGCAAGCAGGCCCCAAGATTGTGCGGGTCCTGCACGCCGTCGAGTACCAGCAGCAAGGCCGGCCCGCTGATGCCGCCGAGCACGTCATCGAGATCATGTTTCAACTGCATCGCGAGGACGCGCGCAGCGACCCCTTGATGGCGCGCATGGCCGGTTAGACCATCGAGACGCTTGCCATCCACCGCCATGATGCGCACCGCGTGGCTCTCCGCCAGTTTGGTCAGGTCCTGCGCGCGCACGTCGTTGCGAGTGGCATCGAGGTAGATTTCCTGCACGCTCGCCGCATGCTGGCGCAGGCGGCTGATCACCGCGTGAAAACCGTAAACGATATGTCCGTCAGCCATGATCAACCCGTGAGCAACGCTATTTGTGTCTGGCTTTGGTCGGCTTGCCAGCGAATCCGGCGCCGCCGCTTTCTTCCAGCACGAAATCGATTTTGCTCGATTCAATATCGACGCGCACCACCCTGACACGCACGCGATCACCCAGCCGATACCGCTTCGCGGTGCGCTCACCTACCAACTGGTGTTTCGCCGCATCGAAGTGAAAATAGTCGCTGCCGAGGTCAGACACATGCACCAGGCCCTCGACATACACGCCGTCGAGCGCGACAAAAATGCCGAATGCCACCGCCGAACTGATCGTGCCGTCGAATACGTCGCCGACGCGGTCGCGCATGTAATAGCATTTCAGCCACGCTTCGACGTCGCGCGTCGCCTCATCCGCGCGGCGCTCGGTCAGCGAGCATTGCATGCCCAGCTCCTGCCAGTTGCCCGGCTCGTAACGCTTGTGCCTGATGACCGCCTTGATCGCACGGTGTATCAGCAAATCGGGGTAACGCCGGATCGGCGACGTGAAATGCGTGTAAGACTCGTAGGCGAGCCCGAAATGCCCGAGGTTGTCGGGGCTGTATACCGCCTGGCGCAGCGAGCGCAGCATCGCGGTCTGCAATAACTGGGCATCGGGCCGGCCTTTGACGCGCTCCAGCACCTTGGCGTAATCGTGCGCGCGCGGCGCTTCGCCGCCGCCGAGTTCGAGCCCGAAGCCCTTGAGGAATTCGCGCAGCCCCAACAGACGTTCCGGCGTTGGCCCCTGGTGCACACGGTAAAGCGCCGCATGCTCGTTCTTGCGCAGAATATCCGATGCGCACACGTTGGCCGCCAGCATGCATTCCTCGATGATGCGATGGGCGTCGTTGCGCTCCACCGGCACGATGCGCTCAATCTTGCCCTGCGCGTCGAATATCATCTGCGTTTCTATGGTCTCGAAATCGATGGCGCCGCGCTTGGCACGCGATTTCGCCAATACCTGGTACAACTTGGACAGGTTGGTCAGCTGCGGTACCAGCGCGCGATGTTGCGCGGCGGCCGCGCCCTGCGGATCCTTCAATATCTCCGCCACTACCGTATAGGTGAACCGCGCGTGCGACCACATGACGGACGGGTAAAACCGATACTCGGTGACGTCGCCATGCGCATCGATATTCATGTCGCATACCATACACAGGCGATCGACTTGCGGATTCAGCGAGCACAGGCCGTTCGACAGCACTTCCGGCAGCATCGGGATCACGCGGCGCGGAAAATAAACCGAGTTACCGCGATTAAGAGCTTCGCGGTCGAGGGCATCGCCGTGATCGACGTAATGGCTGACATCGGCAATCGCCACCAGCAGACGGAAGCCCTTGCCGCGCGGCTCGCAGTACACGGCGTCGTCGAAATCGCGCGCGGTCTCGCCGTCTATCGTGACCAGCGGCAGCTTGCGCACATCTTCGCGTCCCGCCATGTCCTCCAAGGTCACTTTGCCGCTGAAACGGGCACACGCTTTTTCCACCGCCGGCGGAAATTCATACGGCAAATCGTGCTTGCGCAGCGCGATCTCGATTTCCATCCCCGGATCGGCATAGTTGCCGAGGATCTCGACCACGCGCGCGACCGGCTGCGCGTGGCGCGCCGGTTGCGTGATGATTTCCGCGACGACCACCTGCCCCGGCTTGGCGTTCAACTCGTTGCCCGGCGGCACCAGCAGTTCCTGGCTGATGCGGCGGTTCTCCGGCACGACGAACAACACGCCCTGCTCGTTGCGTAGCCGCCCGACCAGGCGATGATTGACGTGCTCAAGCACTTCGACGATTTTCGCCTCGGGGCGGCCGCGGCGGTCGAGCCCGATCTCGCGCGCGGCAACGCGGTCGCCGTGCAGAATCTTGTGCATTTCGTGCGGCCCGAGAAACATGTCGGGACCCGCGTCGTCCCTGATCAGGAAACCGAAACCGTCCGGATGCCCCTGCACCTTGCCTGTAATCAAGTCGAGCTTGGTGACGACGCAAATCGCATCGCGGCGGTTGCGCATGATCTGGCCGTCGCGCTGCATGGCGCCGAGCCGGCGCTCGAAACCTTCCCGTTCGCTGTCAGTGATGCCCAGGAGCTTTTCGAGCTCCGCATTGCTGACCGGCACGCCCTGCGCGTTCAACGTCTCGAGTATCATTTCCCGGCTCGGCACCGGTTCATCGTAATTGCTGCTCTCGCGCGCTTGAAACGGATCGCCGCTGCGCGTGGGCGCACGCAAGAGGCGAGCGGCGTCTGGCGCGGAACGCTTCACACCGGTGGAGTTTTGCGGGGAAGATCCCGCGCGCGCCGCTTTGGCGGGTGCGGCTTTTTTTGGTTTGGTTACTGCGCCCGCGCCACGCTGCCGCACATGGTTCAGGTCCATGCGGTGGCGACACTGTGGGGGTTCGAGTCCCTTCCTGGGCACCACAAATACTAGGATTCAGGAGTTAAATTCGGGATTCAGCGGTTCATTTCCGCCTGTATCTTAGCATCAAGCCGAATCCTGGCTCCTGACTCGAGAATCCTGCATTATTTAAACGGATGCCGCCGCACGATGGTTTCCGCGCGCTCGGCGCCCGTCGAAATCATGTCCACCGGCACTTCGCAGATCTCTTCGATGCGCTTGAGATAATGCCGCGCTTCCTGCGGCAACTGCTCATAGCTCGTCAGGCCCACCGTGCTGCCCGACCAACCGGGTATTTCCTCGTAAATCGGCTCGCAGCCGACCAGCGCGTCCGCACCTGAAGGCAGCAAATCCAGTTTCTCGCCCTTGAGGCGGTAACCCACGCCCAGTTGCAGTGTCTCCACGCCATCCAGCACGTCGAGCTTGGTGACGCACAGGCCGGAAATGCCGTTGATCTGGATCGAGCGCTTCAGCGCCGCCGCATCGAACCAGCCGCAGCGCCGCGGCCGCCCCGTCACCGACCCGAATTCGTTGCCGCGTTCGGCGAGATGTTTGCCGATATCGTCTTCAAGTTCGGTCGGAAACGGCCCGGAGCCGACGCGCGTCGTATACGCCTTGGTGATGCCGAGCACGTAATGCAGCAGGTGCGGCCCTACGCCCGCCCCGGCGCACGCCGCGCCGGCCACGCAGTTGCTCGACGTTACGTACGGATATGTCCCGTGATCGACATCCAGCAGCGTGCCCTGCGCGCCTTCAAACAGCAGGTTCTTGCCGGCTTTCTGCGCTTCGTACAGCATGCGCGGCACGTCGGCGACCATCGGCTTGATGCGCTCGGCGAGCGCCAGTGTGTCATCGAGCGTTTTCTGAAAATCGACAATAGGCGCCTTGAAATAATTCTTGAGCACGAAATTATGGTAATCGAGCACCTCGCCCAGCTTGGCGGCGAAGCGCTCGCGATGCATGAGATCCTGCAGGCGTATCGCGCGGCGCGCCACTTTGTCTTCGTACGCCGGGCCGATGCCGCGGCCGGTGGTGCCGATCTTGCCGGCGCCCTTGGCGGCTTCGCGCGCGAGGTCGATCGCGACGTGATGCGGCAGGATCAACGGGCATGCGTCGCTGATGCGCAAGCGGCGCACGACGTCTACCCCCGCGCTTTCGAGTTCTGCAATCTCCTTGAGCAGTGCGTCCGGCGAGAGCACCACGCCGTTGCCGATGTAACACGCCACACCCTCGCGCAGGATGCCCGAAGGAATCAGGCGCAGAACGGTTTTCTTGCCGCCAATGACGAGCGTATGCCCGGCGTTATGTCCGCCCTGGAAGCGCACCACGCCCTGCGCGTGATCGGTCAGCCAGTCGACGATCTTGCCCTTGCCTTCGTCACCCCACTGGCTGCCTATAACTACGACGTTTTTTGTCATTGCTCTCTTTATCCTGAATCTGTTGATTGCCGCGCTAGCGGTTTGCGTCGGGCTGCAGCCGCTCGACTATCCATTTCCCGTTGCGCAGCGCAAGCCGGCGGTTGCAGCCGAGTTCATCGCGCGCTTTGTCGTGCCCCGGCAGGTCGACGATCACGATGTCGCCGGCCTTGCGTAATACGGCAATGCGCCGCTGCAAGGCGGCATCCGCCGGCAGGTAAGGCGCAAGCACCGCGGCGCGGGTTTCCGCCGCCGGCGCCATGGCGACGATTTCGCGCAAATCCATGCTGAAACCGGTGGCCGGCCGCGCGCGGCCGAACGCCTTGCCGACCTCGTCGTAACGGCCGCCCAGCGCCAGCGCATTCGACCAGCCCTCCGCATACGCGGCAAACACCACGCCACTGTGATAATGCAGCCCGCGCAGCTCGCCGAGATCGAAACAGATTTCGGTCCCTGCATCCTGCACCGCCGCGGCTATCGCGCGCAACTGCGCCAGCGCCTGTTTGATTTCGGCGTAATCGGGCAGAACTTCTTTGGCGCGCGCCAGCACTTCGCTGCCGCCGGTGAGCTCCGGCAGCGCCTGCAGCGCCGCACCCACCTTGCGATCGAGCTTGCGCACCAGGCGCGCGAGCGCCGGCACGTCCTTCGCCTGCACGGCGTGGAACAGTTCGGCCGCAGTTTCTTCCGCCACACCGGCCTTGCCCACCAACGTGCGGAACACCGCGACATGTCCGATGTCGAGATGCAACTGGCTAATGCCCGCCAGGCGCAGCGCATCAAGCATCAGGCGCTGTACTTCGACGTCGCTTTCGATGCCGGCATGACCGTAGATTTCGGCGCCGATCTGCAGCGGTTCGCGCGTGCGATTGATACCCGCGGGCAGGGTATGCAGAACGCTGCCTGCGTAGCACAGGCGGTTGACGCCCTTGCAGTTCATCAGGTGC
>JAIOOZ010000070.1 GCA_021414185.1 Betaproteobacteria bacterium | reverse complement strand
GTGGTCGGCTCGGACATCGTGTGCCGCCTTGGCGCGGCGGCCAAACATCCGCCGCGGGGATTTCATTACACAGCGGCCTTCGGCATCTTCGGCGCCGCGGCTGCGGCAGCAAGGTTGATGCGGCTGGACGCCGTCACCACCCGCCACGCGTTGGGGCTCGCATTCATCCAGGCCGGCGGCACGCAGCAGGCCAACATCGAGCCGTCGCTGGCGAAACGCCTGCTGTCAGCATTCGCCGCGCGCTCCGGCGTTTACGCCGCACTGCTCGCGCAACGCGGCATCACCGCGCCGGCGCACGCCATTGAAGGCGAGTTCGGTCTGTATAAGCTGTATCAGGACGGCAGTCCCGAGCGGTTGCTCGACGCGCTGGGCAGCCGCTTCGACAGCGCGGCCCTCAGCATCAAGCAGTTTCCGAGCTGCGGCTGCAATCACACCACGATTGCCGGCATGCTTGATCTCGTGCGCAAATACGATCTGCAGCCCGACGATGTCGAAGCCATCGACATCACGGTGTCGCCGTACATGGACCGCATCGTCGGCATGGCCTACGACCCGAGCGGCGACGCGCAAGTAGCTGCGCAGTTCAGCATCCGTTACTCGGCGGCCTGTGTGTTGGTACGCCGCCGCCTCGGCCTCGCTGAAATACAGGAAGCCGCCGCGCGCGATCCCGAAATCAACCGCCACATCGGCAAAGTAACGCTGCAGATCGATCCGACACTGACGAGCAGCCGCGGACCGGTGGTGATACGCCTGCGCTCGAAGCGGCATGGCGAACTTTCAACCACGGTGGCGCATGTGCCCGGCAGCCGCGAAGCGCCGCTGACCGAAGCGCAGGTCAACGAGAAATTCGACGAGTGTTTCCGTCTGGGAGCGCGTCCTTTGAACAGCGGGCAGATAGCCACTCTCACCTCGCGCGTGCGCGGCCTCGAACAAGTGCCTGACATGGCGTCGTTCTTCAGCGGGATTTGCTGATCGATGAAATCGCCAAGCGGGATACGCTGATCGGCAAGGCGAAGATTCCGCGGCTTTGAAAACCGGCAATGGGTAATGAGTGATGGGCAATGGGAATTCGCGCATTTCGAATGTCCTCATCCGTTACTCACCACCCATCGCTCATCACTCATTACTCATCACCGAAAAATGAAAACCATCCTCGCCCCCGATCCCAATCCCATCAAGCCCCAGTACGTACCACCGCCCGGCGCGTGCGACGCGCATTGCCACGTGTTCGGTCCCGGCGCGAAATTTCCTTATGCGCCCAACCGCAGCTACACGCCGCCGGATGCACCGAAAGAACAACTCGCAGCATTGCATAAGCATCTCGGCTTCTCGCGCGCGGTGCTGGTGCAGGCGAGCTGCCACGGCATCGACAATGCCGCGGTAGTCGATGCGCTGAACTGGTCGCAGGGCGCGTGGCGCGGCGTCTGCATGATCAACGATCTGGTCACCGACGAGGAACTGCGCACGCTGCATACGGCCGGTGTGCGGGGCGCGCGCTTCAATTTCGTTGCGCATCTGGGCGGCGCGCCCGATCTCAGAGTGATCGAGGCGGTCGTCAAGCGCATCAAACCGCTCGGCTGGCATCTGCAGGTGCATCTCGACGCGGAAGACATCCTCACTTATCGCGATTTCCTGCTCGGGCTTGGAATACCTTTCATCATTGATCACATGGGCCGCGTCGTCGCGAAGAATGGACTGGAACAAAAACCGTTCAAGCTGCTGCTCGACCTGATGAAAAACGAGCGCGTGTGGGTGAAGGTCAGCGGTTCCGAGCGCGTGTCGTCGACCGGCCGGCCGTTTCACGACGCCATGCCTTATGCGCGCGCCCTCTTTGCGGCCGCCCCTGACCGCGTGCTGTGGGGCACCGACTACCCGCACCCGAACGTGAAGGAAATGCCGAATGACGGCGAACAGGTCGATCTCTTCGCGCGGACCTTCGAAGACGAAGCGACACGCCGCAAGATCCTGATCGACAATCCGGACCGGCTGTACTGGGCCTGAACCGCGCGCCTTACTGCACGCGTCATTCCGGCTTGATACCGATTTCCTTGAATATCTTGGCCCAGTTCGCCATGTCCTCGACGACCAGCTTCGTATATTGCTCTGGCGTGCTGCCGACCGGCTCGAATCCCAGATCGACAAGCTTGGTGCGGATGTCCGGCAATTTGAGTATGCGCAAAAACTCCGCGTTCAGTTTGTCGATGATGGCGCGCGGCATCTTCGGCGGCGCGAGGATGCCGTAAGCGCCTTCGAGCGCGTAACCGGGCAACGCGGCTTCAGCAATCGTCGGCACTTCGGGCAGACTCGTCACGCGTTTCGTGCTCGTAACGCCGAGAGCGCGCAAACGTCCGCTGCGGATATGCGGAATCGCCGGGCCCGGCGCCGTGAACAGCATCTGCACCTGGCCGCCGACGATGGCCGCGGTCGAATCGCCAGCACCCTTATACGGAATCAGAGTGAGATCGATGCCCGCCATGCGCTTGAACAGGATCACCGACAAATAACCGCTGGTGCCTATGCCCGACGTCGCGCAATTGAGGCCACCCGGCTTGGCTTTCGCCATACTGATGAGTTCGGGCACCGATTTCGCGGGCACGCTGGCGTGCACCACAAGCACGGTCGGCGCGTTCGCGAGGTGGGTGACGCGCGAAAAATCCTTCAGCGTGTCGTACGGCAGCTTTGCGTAAAGCAGCGAGTTGTACGAATAGCCAGGCGCCACAGTGAGGATGGTGTAACCGTCGGGCGCCGCCTGCGCGACGATTTCCGAACCTATGATGCCGCCCGCGCCGGAGCGGTTGTCGATCACCACCTGCTGGCCCCAGTTTTCCGTCATCTTTTGCGCGAACATGCGCGCGAGCACGTCGCTGCCGCCGCCCGCCGACGACGGCACGACGAAGCGGATCGGCTTCGTGGGGTAGTTCTGCGCAACCGCCGCCGTCGCGCACGAATACAACGCCAGCGCCAGCCCTGCAAATTTGGCAATCCTCAAGTGCATCCTCCTCTGGTGGCGCCGCACTATTGCGCGGTTTCGACGCTGATACCGGCGTCCTTGATTACCTTCCGCCAGCGCGCGAGTTCATTGGCTACCATGTCGCGCATGCCCTGCGGTGTGCTGGTTACCGG
>JAIOOZ010000703.1 GCA_021414185.1 Betaproteobacteria bacterium | reverse complement strand
CGCCTTGCCCGCCAGCGCCCCATTTGTCGATTGCGTCATGGGGCGTATTGTAAGCTATCACCCTCATGAGTTCGTTACCTGCCCATCTGTCCCAACTTCCCGCACCGTCCGCTGAAGCCTTGGCGCACAGCGCGCGATTACGCGAGCTGATCGCCGGCGAAATTGCATCCGGCGGGGGCTGGATAAGTTTCGCGCGTTATATGGAGCTTGCTTTGCATGCTCCCGGACTCGGTTATTACAGTGCCGGCACCACCAAGTTCGGCGCTGCCGGCGACTTTGTCACTGCGCCGGAACTGGGCCATGTATTCGGCAGCACGCTTGCACGCCAGGCCGCGCAAATTCTGCGCGCGGGCATCCCCGACATCGTCGAACTCGGCGCCGGCAGCGGCAAACTTGCGCGCGACCTGCTGGCGGAACTCGCCGTGCTCGACAGCCTGCCGCAACGCTATCTGATCCTCGAAACCAGCGCCGACCTGCGGCAACGCCAGCAGCAGCTCCTGCAGCGCGATTTGCCGCAGCTTGCCGCTCGTGTCACCTGGCTCGACGCATTGCCCGCAAAATTAAATGCATTGATCATCGGCAACGAAGTGCTGGATGCAATGCCCGTGCACATAGTTTCGGTTCGCGCCGATGGTATCGACGAGCGCGGCGTAATACTGCGCGGCGACGGCTTCGCCTGGGGCGAGCAGCCAGCAACCGGTGCGTTGCTCGATGCCGCGATAACGCACGAACTCGCGCCCGGCTACTGCACCGAGATCAACCTCGCCGCACAATCCTTCATCCGTACGCTGGCATCCCGCCTGGAACGCGGCGTAGTCATCCTGATCGATTACGGCTTTCCAGCGCGCGAATATTTTCACGCGCAACGCAGCGCCGGCACGCTGATGTGCCATTACCGCCAGCACGCCCACGACGACCCGTTGAGTCTGGTCGGCTTGCAGGACATCACCGCTCATGTTGATTTCAGCGCCATTGCGGAGGCCGCAACGCAGTCCGGCCTCGAGCTGCTCGGCTATGCGAGCCAGGCGCAGTTTCTGATCAATTGCGGCATCACCGACGTGCTGGCCGCCACGCCTGCCGAAAATACCGCGTCCTACCTGCCGCTCGCGGCGCAGGCGCAAAAACTGTTGAGCCCGGCGGAAATGGGCGAGCTATTCAAAGTCATCGCTTGCGGCAGGAACCATCCCGCGCCGCTGGCGGGTTTTCCCCGCGGGAACCAGCGGCGGCTGCTGTAGAATACGCCGCTGCAGTCCTCGCCGGCGCGTTACGCCATGCTCTCACGCAAAAATATCCTGCGCATCGTCCTCGTCCTCGCCGCTATAGGCATAGCGGGGTTTTTTGCATTGAAAAAACTGCGCGGGCCGATCGTCGAGGTGGTGCGCGTACAGGCCGGCCCCTTCGAGCATTCGATCGTGGTCAGCGGGCGCGTGCAGGCGCCCAACCGGATTGAAATCGGCTCGGTGATTACCGGTCGGGTCGAGAAGGTGCTGGTGGAAGAAGGCGCGATCGTGAAAGCCGGGCAACCGCTGATCCTGCTTGAAACGAGCGAACTCAAAGCCTCACTTGACCAGGCGCGCGCAGCCGATGCCAGCGCGCAGGCGCGCATCGCGACCGTGCGCGAGTTAAGCCTGCCGCAATCAAACGACGCCGTAGTGCAGGCAGAGGCGCAGGTTCAATTTGCGGAAAACGAGTACAGCCGTAATCGCGATCTCCGCGACAAGGGCTTCATCAGCGAAGCGCGCCTGCAGGACCTGGAGCGGCTGCGGGCGGTCGCCAAAAGCCAGCTCGAATCCGCACGCACCCAGGCCAGGGCGCAGGAAACCCGTGGCGTCGCCGGCCGCGAAGCCGTGTTACGCGAACAGGAAGCGCGCGCCGCGCGCGAACTCGCGGAATCAAAACTCGCGCAAACCACCATCCGCGCGTCGTTGCCCGGCACGGTGCTGGCACGCGCGGTCGAGCCGGGCGACATCGTAAGCCCGGGCAAGCGCCTGCTCACCATCAATTCGAGCAGCGAGACGCGGCTAACCGCGCAGATCGACGAGAAGAATCTGCCGTATCTGAAGGTGGGGCAGCCAGCGCTCGCTTCAAGCGAAGCGTTTCCCGATAAAAATTTCAAGGCGGTACTGTATTACATCAGCCCCGGCGTCGACACCACGCGCGGGTCGGTCGAAGCGCGCTTTCGCGTGCCCGAACCGCCGGATTATCTGCGCGCCGACATGACCGTGTCGATCGACATCGGCGTCGGACGCAAGGACCGCGCGCTCACCGTCCCGTCGGAGGCGGTGCGCGAATCGGGCAACTCGCAAACAGTCCAGGTCGTGCGTGACGGCATCGTGCATAGCCTGAAAGTCAGCATCGGCATCCGCACCGGCAGCCGCTTTGAAATCACCTCCGGCATTGCCGAAAGCGACACCGTTGTGCTTACGCGCGGCATCGAGGACGGCACGCGCGTTCACGCGCTGGAAGTCCGGCGCTAAGGCACGCATGCGATTCGAGTGGACCGTCGCGCTGCGCTTTTTGCGCGAGGGTGGCATGCAAACGCTGATGATCGTGGCGGGCACCACCATCGGCATCGCGGTGATCGTGTTCATCACCGGCTTTCTCGGCGATCTGCAGCGCGACCTGATCAAACGGACACTCGGCGTGCAGGCCCATATCGTAATCCGGCCGGCGGAAGAAGTGGCGCGGCCGCTGCGCGATGCGCCGGCGGCCGCGGCCGCACTGCCGCAGGTGCAGGCGCGCGCACAGCGTTTGCGCTCGGTCGATCAATGGCAGTCCCTGCTGCAGGCACTTGAAGCCACCCCCGGCGTGCGCGCGATTTCCCCGATCGCCGCCGGGCCCGGCATCGTCACGCGCGGCGACTCCAACAAAACGGTGACGATCATGGGCATCGTCCCCGCGCCGTACAACGCGGTCACCCGCTTCAATGAAAAAATAGTTGCCGGCGACATGCGACTCGATCCGGGCGATGTGCTGATCGGAACCGACCTCGCGAAAGATCTCGGGGTGGGCCCCGGCGACAAACTGCGCCTGTCGACGCCGACTTCGCCGGGGGACGCCTATCAAGTGCGCGGTATTTACGATCTGGGCATCCGCAATCTCAACCGCGCCTATGTATACGTCGGCCTGGCGCCGGCACAGGCATTGCACGCATTGCCGGGCGGCGTGTCGAGCCTCGAACTCGCGGTGGACGACCTCTTTGGCGCGGAGATGCTGGCTACGCG
>JAIOOZ010000702.1 GCA_021414185.1 Betaproteobacteria bacterium | reverse complement strand
GGCACGCCCAAACGCTTGCCGAACTCGTGCGCGAGATCGAGCGCGACACCGCTCGGCGCGCGCGTGACGGGGTCCCGCGCGGTGAGCAGGATATTGGCAAAGTTGATGCCGACGTGCAGGGTGCCCGTGGGGGCGAGATCGGCGCGCGCGGCGGAAATATCTTCACTCATGATTGCGGAATTCCTTGGGATGGCGGAGCGATAATGTAACCCATCCCGCCATCACGCACAGGACGCGGCGCGCGCGGACTCATGATCCCAGGTAGCGTGTCTCGAGATGTTTACGCAGATGCTGCGGATTCAACGCTTCGCCGCTCGCGCGCCGCACCAGTTCCGGTGTATCCCAGCGGCTCGCCTGCGACCAGATGTTCGCATTGAGCCACGCGAATACCGGCGCGAGATCGCCTGCGGCAATCCGCGCGTCGAGGTCGGGCGTGGCGCGGCGCATGGCGGCAAACCATTGCGCCGCGTACATGGCGCCCAGTGTGTAGCTCGGAAAATAACCGAACGCGCCTTCGGTCCAGTGCACGTCCTGCATGCAGCCGTCCTTGAAATTGCCGCGCGTGTCGAGCCCGAGAAAAGCCTGCATTTTTTCGTCCCACAGCGCGGGTATGTCGTCGGCTTCGATTTCGCCCTCGATCAGCGCGCGCTCGATTTCATAGCGCAGGATCACATGCGCGGGATAAGTCACTTCGTCGGCGTCTACCCGTATGAAGCCCGGCTTTACACGCGTCAGCAGCCTGAACAAATTGTCCGCCGAGAACGCCGGCTGCGCGCCGAATTGCGCGCTCAGCATGGGCGCCAACAGGCCGACAAAACCGCGGCTGCGCGCGAGCTGCATCTCGAAAGACAGGCTTTGGCTTTCATGGATGCCGTACGAGCGCGCCACGCCTATCGGCTGGCCCAGCCACTCGCGCGGCAGGTTCTGCTCGAAGCGCGCGTGGCCGGTTTCGTGGATAGAGCCCATCAGGCTTTGCGCGAAATCTTCGGCGCGATAACGCGTGGTGAGGCGCACGTCCTCCGGCACACCGCCGCTGAAAGGGTGCGTGCTCTCGTCCAGCCGCCCTGCGGCAAAATCGAATCCCAGCAATTGCATCACGGCGAGGTTCAGCGCCCGCTGGCCGGCGACGGGAAACGGCGGCACCGGCGCGATTATTTTTTCATCGCGCTGCTTCGCCTGCACGCGCGAGACAAGGTCCGGCAACCATTGTTTAACGTCCGCGAATATGCGGTCGATATCCGCAGCGCGCACACCGGGTTCGAAGCGGTCCATCAGCGCGTCATAGCGCGTGAGCCCGCTGTCGGCGGCGAGCAATTGCGCTTCTTCGCGCGCAAGCTTCACGACTTCACGAAAATTTTCAAGAAATCCAGGCCAGTCGTTCGCCGGGCGCTGGCTGCGCCACGCATGCTCGCATTTCGCGCCCGCCAGCGTTTTCGCTTCGACCAGAGCTTCCGGCAAGGCATTCGCATCGCGCCAGTCGCGCCGTATCTCGCGCAGGTTGGCGCGTTCGACGTCCGTGAGCAGCTCCTGCTCCGCCGCGCGCAACAATTCCGCCAGGCGCGGTTCCGTTCGCGTGCGATGTATCAATGCGCTCAACTCGGCTTCCGCCGCGGCGCGCGCGTCATTGCCCTTGGGCGGCATCATCGCGTTGCGGTCCCAGCCGACGATAGAGGCGAGATGGTTATAGCGGTAAAGGCGCGACCAGACGCGGCAGAGCTCGTTATAGCTGGGAGCGGCGGCAGTTACTGTAGACATGCAGATTTCACGGCCCGCAGGCCGGTTGCCCTCAGAGTTTGGGTATCCGCAATGTTTTGCTGATCATCAGGGTGCCCGACAACAGGAACATGAGCGCCAGCGGATGCAGATCCCACGGCCCCAACGTCCATACCCCGCCGTAAAGATTTTCGCCCAGCCGCTCCTGCCACGCGAGTACCGCCAGCACCGCGACCAGCAATACGCTGGTGGGAATCGGCGTGCCTTCAAAATAGGCGACCTTGTCGCTACCCGCCGAAAGGCTCTCGGCAGTGACGTTGTAGCGCGCGAGGCGGCTCACGCCGCAGCAGACAAAATAAATCAGCACGATCCAGTCCCAGCCGCCGCGCAGGCCGGCTGCATAACCGAGCGCCGCGGGGGCGACGCCGAACGAAATGACGTCGGACAACGAGTCGAGTTCACGCCCCAGCGCGGAATGAGTGTGCCGCCAGCGCGCGATACGGCCGTCCAGCACGTCAAACACGAAAGCCGCCGGCGCCATGGCCGCCGCGGCAAAAAAATGCGCTGCCGACGAGTTGCCGACGTAAATCATGGCGAGAAAAATCATCGCGACCCCGCAGGCCGCATTGGCGAGCGTGAAAAAGTCGGCGAGGTGAAACCCCCGCACCATCGAAAAATGCCTGGGTTTGCCCGCCGGCGGAGGAGTTGTATTGGACATCGCTTTTTTGAGTATACCCCACCGTATTTTGTTCCCGCTGAAGGGTGCCGGCAGCAAGCGCGTGCCTGTATAATTGCTGCCCCGCAGCGAGTCCGACTCCGCCGGGACCAAACTTTTGCAGCATCGCTTTGCCTAATCCTTCAAGGCCCGAACATGAAACCCGACGATTCCGAATTTGCCCTGTCCCAACAGCAAGTCAGTATAGACGTGCTGCTGGAGAAGTACGCCAAGGGTGACGAGCGGAGCGCGGACGACGTGCGCCGCCGCGTGGCGCGCGCGCTCGCCGCTGTCGAGCAGGACCCCGCACGCTGGGAAAAAGAGTTTTTCGAGGCGCTGACCGGCGGTTTTATCCCGGGTGGGCGCGTGAATTCCGCGGCGGGTACCGACCTGCAGGCCACGCTCATCAATTGTTTCGTGCAACCGGTGGGCGACTCGGTTTCGCAATCAGTCGACGGCCGGCCCGGCATTTACGTCGCGCTGAAGGAGGCCGCCGAAACCATGCGGCGCGGCGGCGGCGTCGGCTACGATTTCTCGGCCATCCGCCCGAAAGGCGCCTACGTCCGCGGCACGCATTCGAGCGCGAGCGGCCCGGTCTCTTATATGCGCGTGTTCGACCGCAGTTGCGAAACCGTCGAATCGGCCGGCTCGCGGCGCGGCGCGCAAATGGGGATCCTGCGCTGCGACCACCCCGATATCGAAGATTTCGTGCACGCCAAGGACCGCGGCGATCTTTCCAACTTCAACGTCAGCATCGCGGTGACCGATGCCTTCATGCGCGCGGTTGAAAAGGACAGCGACTGGGATCTCGTGCATAAAACGCCTCCTGCGGCCGACCTCGCCGCGGCGGCGGGACAGCGAGGAGACGGCGCCTGGGTGTACCGCAAGCTGAAGGCGCGCGACCTGTGGCGGCAGGTCATGCAATCGACCTACGATCACGCCGAACCGGGCGTGGTGTTCATCGACCGCATCAACGACGACGACAATCTGTCCTATTGCGAGCGGCTCGACGCGACCAACCCATGCGTGACTGCGGACACCTGGACGATGACCAGCGCGGGACCGCGCCAGGTCCAGGACTTGGTGGGCTCTTCTTTCCACGCGGTCGTCGACGGCCAAATCTATGCGTCTGGCGAGCAGGGCTTTTTCCCGACGGGCGTCAAGCCGGTCGTCGAGGTCGCGACTGCGGAAGGAATGAAACTCAAGCTCACCCCGGATCACCGGGTGTTGCGCGTGAAGCGCATGACGAGGCATGTGCGCGAAACCGAGTGGGTGCCGGCAAGCACTCTAGTACCCGGTGACCGCATAGTGGCGCACAACCACCGTGCATTCTCCGGCTGGGAAGGCCGGGGTTGCGCGCGGCAGGGGTACCTGATGGGGTTTCTCGTCGGCGACGGTACTCTCAAGGAAGACACTGCAATATTGTCCGTATGGGGTCCGCGCGCAGCCACTGCCGACGGAACCGTCGTACTGGCGCTGGGCACCGCTTCATTGATGCAGGCGGTCGCGGAAGCGGCGGTCGTTTTCAGACATCGTGCGGATCATTCCGGCTGGCATCGAGTCGCCGGCCGCGCGGAATACAGATTTAAGCTCGCAGCACTGCGGGATCTCGCTTTCGGGTTCGGGATGCGCCCCGGTGACAAATTGATCGCACCAGCCATAGAGCAGGCGTCTTCCGCGTTTTGCCGCGGCTTTCTGCGCGGCCTGTTCGATGCCGACGGGTCGGTCCAGGGAGAGCAGGAAAAGGGCGTCAGCATTCGCCTTGCGCAATCCGATCTCGTGCGGCTGGAAGCGGTCCAGCGCATGCTGCTGCGGCTTGGAATCGCCGCGTCGATTTATCGCGATCGCCGCCCCGCGGCGCTGCGGGAACTGCCGGACGGTCGGGGCAGGAGTGCCAGCTACCCCTGTCTTGCCCAGCACGAACTCGTGGTCGCAAACGATAACCTGGTGCGTTTTGCCGACCTGATCGGATTTGCCGACAGCGACAAGGCGGCGCGTCTGAAGCAAGCCATATCTGCTTATCGTCGCGCCCCCAACGCGGAGCGCTTTGTTGCAACCGTTGCTGCGGTGACGCCGGCGGGCTCGGAAGAAGTGTTTGACGCCCGCATCGAGCACGTACACGCATTCGACGCCAACGGCCTTTACGTGCATAACTGCGGCGAGCAGCCGCTGCCCGCATACGGTTGCTGCTGTCTGGGCAGCATCAATCTCACGCTGTTCGTCACCGACGCTTTCCGCCCCACGGCGAGTTTCGATTTCACGGCGTTCGCGCGAGTCATTCACCCGGCAGTGCGCATGCTCGACAACGTGCTCGACGCCACCGTGTGGCCGCTGCCGCAGCAGCAGGCGGAAGCGCGCGCCAAGCGCCGCATCGGGCTCGGCTTCACCGGCCTCGGCGACACGCTCGTCATGCTTGGCCTCAAATACGATACCGGCGAAGCCCGCAACATGGGCGGAAAAATTGCCGCTTTCATGCGCGACGAATCCTATGCGGCATCGCTTGCCATCGCGAAGGAAAAAGGCGCATTTCCGCTGTTCAACGCGCAGCACTACCTGGCCGCGCCGCGCTTCGCCTCGCGCCTGCCGGCGGCGCTCAAAAAAGAAATCGCCGTGCACGGCGTGCGCAACAGCCACCTCCTGTCGATTGCGCCGACCGGAACCATCTCGCTGGCGTTCGCGGACAATGCATCGAACGGCATAGAGCCGCCTTACGCGTGGACTTATCAGCGCAAAAAGCGCATGCCCGATGACACGCATCGCACCTATGACGTCGAAGATCACGCGTGGCGCCTGTACCGGCACCATGGCGGCGACGTGGAGAAACTGCCCGCGCACTTCATCACCGCGCTCGAAATCTCGGCGCTCGACCACATGCGCATGGTGGCGGCGATCGCGCCGTTCGTCGATTCGGCCATCAGCAAGACCGTGAACGTGCCGGAGAACTATCCCTACGACCAGTTCGAAGACCTTTACTTCGAAGCGTGGAAATCGGGACTGAAAGGCATCGCTACCTACCGGCCGAATGCCGTGTTAGGCAGCGTACTCTCCGTCACCCCGGCGGCCGCGACCGCGGAGCCCAACGACCTCGATACTTCCGACACCGACCGCCGTATCCGGCTCGACGCAGCGCCCGCACCGGCGCTGCTGAGCCTGCGCTGGCCCGGACGCCCGGTGCTGCCGGACGGCAATCCGTCGTGGACCTACATGGTTGAATCGCCGTTCGGACGTTTCGCCATCTTCGTCGGCCACGTGGAAAACGGCGCGCCCTACCCGTTCGAAGTGTGGATCAACGGCAACGAACAGCCGCGCGGCCTCGGCGCGATTGCGAAAACGCTGTCGATGGACATGCGCGCTCTCGACGCCCAGTGGCTGCGCATGAAGCTCGACGTGCTGGCGCGCACCGGCGGCGACGCGTTCGACTGCGCGATGCCGCCGGACGGCAAACCGCTGCGCGTGCCCAGCATCGTTGCCGCGTTCGCGCGCATCGTGCGCCATCGCGTGGACAAACTCGGCGCGCTCGCGGAAGCCGGCGGCAAATCGCCCGTGCTCAACGCCCTGTTCGCCACCAAGGAACCCAAGACGGGCACCGACGGCACGATGTCGTGGACGGT
>JAIOOZ010000069.1 GCA_021414185.1 Betaproteobacteria bacterium | reverse complement strand
CAGACATCATCGATTATGAATTCGGCATCAGCGCCGTCGATTCCGGCTACCAGCGGCCGCGGCTCGACGCGATACACCTGATGGTCGAAGGCGGCCGCGCCGCGGTCATCGACACCGGCGTCAACAGCTCGGTACCGCATGTGCTCGACGCTTTGCGCGCGAAAGGCATCTCACCCGCGCAGGTCGACTACGTGATACTCACGCACATCCATCTCGACCACGCGGGTGGCGCCGGGTTGTTGATGTCGCAACTGCCCAACGCGATGCTGACCGTGCATCCGTTCGGCGCGCGTCACATGATAGATCCCGCCAAGCTTGTGGCCAGCGCGCGCGCCGTGTACGGCGCGGAAGCGATGGAGAACATGTACGGCCAAATTGTGCCGGTGCCGCGCGAGCGCGTGATCGAAACGCCGCACGGGTCATCGATTAATTTGCACGGCCGCGACATCGCGTTCTACGACACGCCGGGCCATGCGCGCCATCACGTTTGCGCGCTCGATGCCAGATCGGGACATCTGTTTGCGGGCGACACGTTCGGACTCTCCTACCGCGAGTTCGACTGCGACGGCCGGCAATTCATATTCCCGAGTTCGAGTCCGACGCAATTCGATCCGGACGCGGCGCATCGTTCGCTCGACTTGATCGCCGGCCTCAAGCCGGGGGCGATTTACGTGACGCACTACAGCCAGGTGCGCGAGATTGCGCGCCTCACCGACGACATGCATCGCCTGATCGATGCGCATGCGCAATTGGCGCGCGGCGAGCGCGGTGCCGGCGCCGCACGTCTTGCGCGTCTCAACGCGGGCGTGGCCGACATCGCGCTGGGCGAAGCGCGGCGCTACGGCTGGCGCGTTGGACGCGAGCGGGTACTGGAGGTGCTGGGCGGAGACATTGAACTCAACGCGCAGGGACTTGCGATCTGGCTCGACGCGCAGAAGCCGGGCTGAAGGCGCGCGTTTACGCGCGAATCAGGTGGTGCCGGGCAGCGTGGCAATCGCCGCTTCGTAGCTGGTCAGCACGTCGTCCTGGCAGTCGATCGTGGTTTTCAGGTCGCTCAGCAAGCCGTCGTGCAGTCCGTAAATCCACCCATGCACCGTGAGATCCTGCCCGCGCTCCCACGCATCCCTCAGGATGGAGGTCTGGCATACGTTGACCACCTGTTCGACGACATTCAGTTCGCACAGGCGGGCGCTGCGTTGCATGAAATCGGTGGCCGGCGGCAGCCGGCGCTCGTGTTTTTCGCGCACGTCCTGCACATGCCGCAGCCAGTTGTCGCTCAAGCCCAGGCGGTCACCGCGCACAATGGCTTCGACGCCGCTGCAACCGTAGTGCCCGCAGACGATGATATGCCGCACCTTGAGGACTTCCACGGCGAACTGGATGACCGACAGGCAGTTGAGGTCGGTATGCACGACGACGTTGGCGACATTGCGGTGCACGAACAGCTCGCCCGGCAACAGGTCGACGATTTCGTTCGCCGGTACCCGGCTGTCGGAACAGCCGATCCACAAGTATTCAGGCGATTGCTGGCGTGAAAGTTTGCGGAAGAACTCCGGGTCCTGCTGCTGGATGCGCGCGGCCCAGGCCTGGTTGCTTTTGAACAGATGGTCGAGAGTTTTCATATACCGGATGCGCAATGGGATGGCGCAACGACGGCTGCGCAAGTCGTTCGCCACAGACGCGGATTTTACAGTTTTTTGCGCAGCCGCCGTGATGTGCCGGTTTCTGCGCCGTGTTAGGATTGCCGTCCCCGCGCGACCAATGACATTCGGTCCGCGCAGCGAGGAGGGTCGCATGAATCCGCAAATCAATACATCGCAACATGGCAGGTTGCACGCGGAGGCCCATATGCCCGCGAAGCTGGCCGCGCAATATGAGCAGGTGCGAGCGCAGACCGAACGCCTGGCGCAACCGCTGTCGGCCGAAGATTGCGCGCTGCAGTCAATGCCCGACGCGAGTCCGGTTAAATGGCATCTTGCGCACACCACGTGGTTTTTCGAGACATTCGTGCTCGAACGGGCATTGCCGGGTTACCGCCCGTTTTCGCCGCAGTTCCGCGTGCTCTTCAATTCCTATTACGTGGCGGTGGGCCCGCGCCATCCGCGTCCCGAGCGCGGCATGCTGTCGCGCCCGCCTCTCGACGAAGTGCGCGCTTACCGCCGCCATGTCGATTCGCACATGGCGCAGCTGTTGAACAACGCAGAGCTGCCTGCGCAATTGCTGGAATTGATCGAGCTCGGCGTCAATCACGAGCAGCAGCACCAGGAATTGATCATTACCGATCTCAAGCACCTGCTCTCGCGCAATCCGCTGCAGCCCGCATATGTGGAACGGCCCGCCGCCACCGCGGCAGGGGCAGCACCCCTGACCTGGATCATTCTCCCTGACGGCATACGCCAGGTCGGTCATGGCGGCGAGGGGTTCCGTTTCGACAACGAGGAGCCGCGCCACCGCGTGTTTATCGATGCCTGCGCGATCGCGTCGCGGCCGGTGACCGTCGGCGAGTACGCAAACTTTATCGCCGACGGCGGTTACGAACGCGCGGAGTTGTGGCTGTCCGAAGGCTGGGATATGCGCAACTTTCACGGCTGGACGGCGCCGCTGTATTGGCAGCCCGACGGCACGGCGTTTACGCTGCACGGCGCGCGCAGGCTGAATGCCGGCGAACCGGTGTGTCACATCAGTTTTTTCGAAGCGGACGCCTATGCACGCTGGGCGGACGCGCGTTTGCCGACGGAAGCGGAATGGGAAACTTTTGCGGCGCCGCAACCGCCCGGCGGAAACTTCCTCGAAGACGGGCACTTCCATCCGGCGCCGGGCGGCGATCAGGCGGGCCCGCTGCAGGTCTATGGTGACGTATGGGAATGGACGCGCAGTTCGTACGAGCCTTATCCCGGTTACCGGGCGGCGCCCGGCGCGGTGGGCGAGTACAACGGCAAATTCATGTCCAACCAGTACGTGCTGCGCGGCGGATCCTGCGCGACGCCGGCTTCGCACATCCGCGCGACCTACCGCAATTTCTTCCCTGCCGCGGCGCGCTGGCAGTTCAGCGGCGTGCGTCTCGCGCGCGATATCCGCTAGGATGCATGGCCGGATTCTCCGGGGTGCGCGCTCATAAAGTACGCATCGCCGACGTTAACAGTCGCCGCTTTGCCATTGACGTTTAGCGTAATTTTGCGCGGCGGTATTGACCGCCGCCGAGGGAGCGCAGCCGTTTTCCGCCGTCCGCAGAGGGATTTCAACGACGCACAGCAGCATGGAATCGCGCGCGGCCGGACTGCGCCGCCCGGGTTTTCTCCTGCGCGGCAGAGGGATTTTCTCTCTAAGATTGCACCACGGGCGCAAAGTTTGGATTACAATCCGCTCAACCCAATTTTTTTGGGTGAAATCCCAGTCTTTACTGTCAAGGAGAACAGACGATGGCCGCAAAGAAAAAAGCTACCAAAAAACCCGCGAAGAAAAAATCCGCACGTAAACCCAGCGCAGCGTTCATGAAGCCGATGCAGATTTCGGCCGCATTGAGCCCGGTAATCGGCGCAGGTCCGTTTCCGCGCACCGAGGTCACCAAGAAATTGTGGGCCTACATCAAGAAGCATGGCCTGCAGGACAGCAAGAATCGCCGCAACATCAATGCCGACGACAATCTGAAAGTAGTTTTCGGCGGCAAGAAACAGGTGTCGATGTTCGACATGACCAAACTGGTCAGCAAACACCTCAAGTAATCCCCGCCGCCCGGTCAGCCGGGTCGCGCGACAGCAACAAGGAAACGGCCAGTCCCGCGAGAGCGGCACTGGCCGTTTTTCCGTGCGGCGCCCACCCGCGGGAAGTTCAGGATTTGCGCAAGACCCACGCGCTACCGGTCAGGATTTGCGCAAGACCCATGCGCTACCTGCGAGCACCGCACCCATCGTCCAGAACACTGGCGTCATGCCGAGCACGGCGCCCAGCGCGCCGAACAGCAGCGGCATGCCGGCCTGGCTGAAGTTGATGAGGAGAGTGCGCACCGCCACCGCTTCGCCGCCGCGGCCCGGCGGCGCGTGGGTGTAGAGCAGCGACATGATCACCGGCTGCGCGCCGCCGAAGCCGATGCCGAGGATGAACGAGATCAGCATCAGCACCGGCACTGTGTTCACCAGCGGAAACAGGATGAATCCCGTGCCGGTGACGACCATCGCAAAAATCAGCATTTGCCATTCGGTCGTGCCGTGCACGAACAGCGGCAGCAGCAGGCGCACCACGAAGACCGCGATGCCGAACGCACCCAGGAGCAGGCCGATCTGCGACGCCGATAGTCCGATGCGCGAACCGTGGATGGGCACGACGAAGGTGAACAGATCCCACGACGTTGACAGCGCGCCGCTCACGATGAAGACGCGCCGCATGTTCGGCATGCGCAAGAGGTCGATCAGGCGCTTGTTGCGGCTGTGCGCTTCGACGTGCTCGTGGCGAGGGATGTCGAGCGGTTTGGCCAGCAGCACGGCCAGCGCCGCCACCGCGCTGCCGGCCAGCAGCAGGAAGGTGCCGCGGTAACCGATGAGGTCGATGGCGAAGCCGGTGATCATCGGGCCGAGAAAACCCGAGGTCGAAAACGTCAGCGCGATTACGCTGAAATTCCTGACGCGGTCCTCGGGCCGGCCGATCACGCCCGCCGCATGGTTCACCGCGATGTGAAACAGCATGAAGCCGCCGCCCACGATTAAACTCACCAGGTACAGTGCTTCGATCTGCGGAAAGACCACGCCGATGATGAGCCCGAGAATGACCACGACGGTCGCCAGCAGCATGGGTTTGCGCACGCCGATGCGGTCGATGATGCGGCCGGCGCCCACCGCGAACGTCATCGGCAGCAGGGCCAGCAAAGAGAGAATGATGCCTACGACCAGCGGTGAGGCATCCAGATGCAGCGCGAACAGCGAGAGGTTGACGCGGCACCCCGCGAAGGCGAGATGCAGGAGCAGCGTCGGCACGATGATGAGGTAAACCATCATTGGGGGCAGGCAACGCGGGGAAACCGCGATTTTACCGCTGTACAGGAGCACTGACGCGTGTTTCATCGCATTCCGGACTCGCGGAGCGTATATCAAAATAAGGGTAGCGCAGGCGACTCGCCTGCAGCGTTCAGAAT
>JAIOOZ010000698.1 GCA_021414185.1 Betaproteobacteria bacterium | reverse complement strand
GGTTGCGCGCCGACGATGACGAGACGGCCGCCCATGCCGAGCGCCTGCAATCCGGCTTCCAGCGTGGCACGGCTGGCCACGATATCTATTACCGCATTGACGCCCTGTCCTTGCGTCAGTTTCCTGACTTCGTCCGCGAGTTTGCCGCTGCGCGCATCGATGATGTCATCGGCGCCCATGGATTTCGCCAAGGTGAGTTTGTCGGCGCCGATATCGGCAGCCAATACGCGCGCTCCGCATAAACGAGCCATTTGCACCATGTGGATGCCGACGCCGCCGCCGGCGCCGATGACGAGCACGCTGTCACCGGGACCGAGGCGAGCTTCCTTATGGCAAGCGTGATAGGGCGTGGCAATCGCGTCGGACGCCACGGCGGCATCGACATAAGATACCCCATCTGGAATCGGCACGATGTTGCGCTCCGGCAGTACGACGTACTCGGCATAACCGCCATCGGTAGCGGCGCCAATATTACCGCCGGGATTCAGGCACAGCGTTTCGCGCCCGCTGCGGCACTGCCGGCATTGGCCGCAGGTGAGATAAAAATGGTTGGTGACGCGCTGCCCGGCTTTGACGGTGCGCACTGCTGCGCCGACCTCGATGATGTCGCCGGCGATTTCATGTCCCGGGATGCGCGGATACGCCGTTACGCGGCCCGGCGTGGCGATCAGGTTGACGACCGTGAGCCCGATGCCGCAGGCGCGCACGCGCACCAGCACGTCGGCGGGGCCGACCTTGGGCGTCGGTACTTCCTCGTAACGCAGCGGCTGGCCCATGCCGTGCAATACCATCGCTTTCATTGTTCGCATCTCAACATGCTACCTCCGGGTATGCTGCGAATAGTGCACCAAGCGGCGAAAATTCGGAATAGGGCGCAGCCGGGATTAGAATGAGCGAGGAGGATGTCCAATGACGATAAGAACACTGGCGTTGCTCGTGCTTGCGTTCAACGCCGGCACTGCAGCGGCGCAGGGCACCGCATATCCGGCGAAACCGGTGCGCATCGTCGTGCCGTCGTCG
>JAIOOZ010000697.1 GCA_021414185.1 Betaproteobacteria bacterium | reverse complement strand
GCCGGGCGACGGATTGTAGTCGCGCGACGAATCCCACTGGTACAGGTTGTCATTGGCATCGCCGCGAAACGGCGCTTTCAGGCGCTGATCGAGTATCTGGTCGGCTTTCTCGCGCGTCGGCGCCGCCTTGTAGAGCGCCTGATTGCCGCCGTTGGTGGCGATTGCAAAATACACCGAAGCGAACTGCAGGCTGGGCGGCTGCTTGGTGTAATTGCCGTTGTTCCACTCCGGGTCGTTGCGAATCGAGTCGATGATCAGGCGGCGCATCATCCAGTTGCGGCTCGACATTTCGGACGGCTGCGAAGCCATCGGCACCAGCGCGTCCATGAAGTCGGGATATTTGACGCCCCAGATCCACGTTTGCATGCCGCCCATCGAGTTGCCGATGATCACGCGCAGGTGCTTGACGCCGAGGTGCTCCCGCACCAGACGGTATTGCGCATCGACCATGTCGTCGTAGTTGTATTTGGGAAATGCGGTGCGCAGTCCGTCAGACGGTTTGCTCGATTTCCCGGTGCCCAGCGCATCCGGCAGGATGATGTAGTAGCGAGTCGCATCCAGCGGCTGCCCGGCGCCGAACAGTTCGCCGGCAAAGCCCGGCGTCAGGAAGTTGGTGCCGGCGCCGGCGGTGCCATGCAAAATCAGCACCGGTTCGCCGGTCGGCGCGCCTATCGTGACGTAGTTCAGGCGTACTTCAGGCATCACCTCGCCGGTGTGAAAACGAAAGTCTTTCGCCACCCAGCTGCCCTCTTTGGGCGCCGGATAATCCGCTGCCTGCGCAGCAACTGCGGCAAACCCCAGTAACAGGCCGCCAATTGCCGCCAGAAAAACTCTGCTAACGCCAAAGCCGCTCTTTGCCACGATTAATCTCCCCCGTTCACCTGCGTTTAACAATCATGCTATCTGTAGATTAATTTCACGCTGCAGCTTAGTCGACCCGGATTCCCGCCTTCTGCACCGTCCGGGTCCATTTGGCGATCTCCGCCGTGAAGAACGCGCCGAATTCCTGCGGCGTACTGCCCACGGGATCGGCGCCCTCGGCCTGCATGCGGGTGAGCACCTCGGGATGCTTGAGCGCCTTACCGATCTCGGCGTTCAGCCGTTCGATGATCGGCACTGGCGTGCCAGCCGGTGCGAGCAGGCCATACCACTGGCTAACCTCGTAATTAGCAACACCAGTTTCAGCAATCGTGGGTATGTCGGGCGCGGCAGGCGTGCGCAAAGCGGTCGTGACGGCAAGCGCGCGCAACCGTCCGCTTTTGACATGCGGCAGCACCGATGGCAGCGTGCAAAAACACAGCGGCACCTGGCCGCCGATCAGATCGGTAATCGCCGCGCCGGTGCCCTTGTAAGGTACATGCACCATGTCGACCTGCGTGAGCGATCGAAACAGCTCAGTCGCGAGGTGCGCGGAACCGCCGATCCCGCCGGACGCGTATGAAAGCTTGCCGGGGCGCGACTTGGCGAAACC
>JAIOOZ010000252.1 GCA_021414185.1 Betaproteobacteria bacterium | reverse complement strand
GCACAACGCCCATATCGACCCAGCGCTGCTGCATTTCCGGCGCTTTCAGGAAGGTATTCATATCGGTATTGAGCTTGCGGATAATGTCGGCAGGCACTTTGGCGGGCGCCGCAATGGTGAACCAGGCGGTCGCCTCGAATCCCGGTACGCCGGTCTCGGCAACCGTGGGAACTTCGGGCATGCTGGGGCTGCGTTCCTTACTGGTCATGCCGAGCGCACGCACTTTGCCGGCCCGCACCTGCGCAATCGCGGTCGGCAGGTTTTCGAACATCAGTTCGATCTGCCCGCCCAGCAGATCCTGCATCGCCTGCGCGCTGCCTTTGTACGGAATATGCGTGAGATTGACTCCAGTGACGAGCTTGAACCACTCGCCCGCCATATGTGTCGATGAACCTGCACCAGCGGTGCCGAAGTTGAGCTTGCCCGGATTCTTTTTCGCGAGATCGATGAATTCTTTAACGTTCTTCGCCGGCACCGACGGATGCACGATCAGGATGTTCGGCACGTCGGCGTACATCGCGACCGGCTGCAGATCGCGCGACGGGTCGTATCCGAGCTTGGAATAAATGGCATATGCGGCGTGGATGCCGATGGTGCCGAATACGATGGTGTAACCGTCAGGGGTCGAACGCGCCGCCGCTTCCCCGCCGACATGCCCGCCGGAGCCGGGGCGGTTCTCCACCACCATCTGCTGCCCGTACTGCTGGGTCAGGCGCTGGGCGAGGACGCGGCCCAGCACGTCGGCCGAGCCGCCCGCGACAAAAGGCACGATCAAACGGATCGGCTTGGCGGGATATTGCTGCGCCAGAACCGGTGCCGCGAGGATAGTGGCCAACGTTGCAATAATTGCCATTAATTTGCGCATTGCATGCTCTCCCGGATTGCCGCTACGGCGCGAAATATACGGTTTGAGTATATCTCACGCTCGGGGGAAAGCGCAGCAGCAAAACCGGGCTGCCTCCCCTGCCGTTTGTTAGAATGGCCGGTCAATTGCAAGGCTGGCTTTGAACCCATGAATACCGTCGCCGACCGCCCACAGATAGACGCCGTCCGCCAGCGCGCGGTCGTCGCTGCGCTCGCCGAATTTTTGCCGGCGCGCGCGCTGCTGTACGAACGCGAAGACGTGCAACCGTACGAATGCGACGGCCTGTCCGCCTTTCGCCAGTTGCCTATGGTGGTCACGCTGCCGGAAACCGAGGCCGAAGTCCAACGCATTCTCAAGACCTGCCATGCGCTGCGCGTGCCGGTCGTCGCGCGCGGCGCCGGCACCGGGCTCTCGGGCGGCGCGCTGCCGCCCGGCGACGGCGTGCTGCTGTCGCTCGCGCGCTTCATGCGCATCCTCGACATCGATCCCGCCGCACGCACGGCGCGCCTGCAGCCCGGCGTGCGCAATCTCGCCATCTCGGAAGCCGTCGCGCAGTACGGGCTTTATTACGCGCCCGATCCGTCGAGCCAGATCGCGTGTTCGATCGGCGGCAACGTCGCTGAGAATTCCGGCGGCATGCACTGCCTCAAGTACGGGCTCACGGTGCATAACATCATGAAGGTCCGCGCCTTCACTATCGAAGGCGAGCTGCTCGAAATCGGCTGCGACGGTCTCGACTCCGCAGGCTACGACCTGCTGGCGCTCATCACCGGCTCGGAAGGTCTGCTCGCGGTGATCACCGAAGTCACGGTCAAGCTGCTGCCGAAACCCGAACGCGCGCAATGCATACTCGCCGCGTTCGACGACGTCGGCAAAGCCGGCCAGGCAGTCGCCAACATCATCGCCGCCGGCATCATTCCCGCCGGCCTCGAAATGATGGACCAGATCACCACCGGCGCCGTGGAGCCTTTCGTCAACGCGGGTTATCCGCTCGACGCCGCCGCCATCCTGCTTTGCGAATCGGACGGCAACGATGCGGAAGTCGCCGAAGAGATCGAGCGCATGAAAGCGGTGATGCACGCGAGCGCCGCGACTGAAGTGCGCGTCTCGACCAGCGAAGCCGAGCGTTACCGCTTCTGGGCCGGGCGCAAAGCCGCCTTCCCCGCCGCCGGCCGCATCTCGCCCGACTACTACTGCATGGACGGCACGATTCCCAAGAAAGCGCTGCCGCGCATGTTGAACGCCATCACTGAACTGTCAGCCAAGTACGGCCTGCGCTGCATGAACGTTTTCCATGCGGGCGACGGCAACCTGCATCCGCTGATTCTTTACGACGCCAACCAGCCGGGCGAACTCGAACGCACCGAGCAGTTCGGCGCCGAAATCCTCAAGCTGTCGATCGACGTCGGCGGCACCATCACCGGTGAACACGGCGTTGGCGTGGAAAAAATCGATGCCATGTGCGACCAGTTCAAGCCGCTCGAACTCACCATGTTCCACGGCGTCAAAGCCTGCTTCGACGAACACGCGCTGCTTAATCCCGGCAAAGCCGTGCCCACCCTGCATCGCTGCGCGGAATTCGGGCGCATGCACGTGCATGCAGGCGAACAGAAGTTTCCGGATTTGCCGCGCTTCTAGGCGCCGCGCGTTGATCAAACCGGTGCTTATCCTGGCATTGACCGCATGTTGCGGCGGCTGCGCGAATGCGAACAAACCCGCTTCCGACGCCGCAACTGCGCCAGCCGACCGCCAGACGGTATGCGCCGCCCGCATGAATGCAAGTCATGCAATGCAGGCACACGGCTCCGCTAATTGGGCGATCTACGATTACTGCATGAAACAGCAGCACTGAATGCCCGGCATGGACAACATCATTCAACAACTTGTGGAAACCGTGCGCGCGGCAGCATCGAACCAAACGCCGCTATGCATCCGCGGCGGCGGCAGCAAGGATTTTTACGGCGGCGCGCTGCGCGGCGAATCGCTGAGCGTCGCGGCGTATCGCGGCATCATCGATTACGAACCGAGCGAACTCGTGCTGACTGCGCGCGCCGGCACGCCGCTGGATGAAATCGAAACCGCGCTGCGCGACAAAGGCCAGATGCTTGCGTTTGAGCCGCCGCACTTTGGTCCGCATGCCACATTAGGCGGTTGCATCGCTGCCGGACTCTCCGGGCCGCGCCGCGCTTACGCGGGAGCTGCACGCGACACCGTCCTCGGCGTGCGCATGCTCGACGGCAAAGGCGATGACCTGCATTTCGGCGGTCAGGTGATGAAAAACGTCGCCGGCTTCGACGTATCGCGCCTGCTCGCCGGTTCTCTCGGCACGCTCGGCGTGATGCTCGAACTCTCGCTCAAGGTGCTGCCCCTGCCGGTCGCCGAAACCACTCTATGTTTCGAGCAGACCGCGGCCGACGCCATCGCCCTGATGAACGAATGGGCCGGCAAACCTTTGCCGCTTTCCGCCACTGCCTGGCACGACGGTAAATTGTACGTGCGGCTGTCGGGCGCATCAGCGGCAGTCTCGGCCGCCACGCAAACGCTCGGCGGCGAACGCATCGAAGCAAATGCCGCGCAGCGTTACTGGCAGGACATCCGCGAACAATCCGCCGCGTTTTTCAATACGCAACGGCCATTGTGGCGACTATCGCTGAAATCCACCACGCCGCCGCTAAACCTGCCCGGCACGCAAATGCTGGAATGGAACGGCGCGCTGCGCTGGCTCGCCACCGACGCTGACGCCGGCGCCGTGCGCGAGGCCGCAACATTCGGCGGCGGCCATGCGACACTTTTTCGCGGCGGCGACAAATCCATCGGCGTATTCCAGCCGCTGCCGCCCGCGCTGATGACGATACAACGCAATCTCAAACGCACTTTCGACCCGGCCGGGATCTTCAACCCCGGCCGGCTCTACCCCGATTTTTAACCGCCAAGACGCCAAGACCGCCAAGAAGTTCAGATGCGTTTGAATATGAACAAATACCTGTCGACGTATTATCAAAAATCCGGTGTCTTTATGAATTATTTTAATTTGGTTTTTCTTGGCGGCCTTGGCGTCTTGGCGGTTCATCGGTTTTTAATCTAAATGCAAACCAGCCTAGCCGAGTTCATCAAGGACACGCCGCAGGGCCGCGAGGCCGACTCGATCCTGCGCAAATGCGTGCATTGCGGTTTCTGCTCCGCGACCTGCCCGACCTATCAATTGCTGGGCGACGAACTCGACGGGCCACGCGGCCGCATTTACCTGATCAAGCAGGTGCTCGAAGGCGCGCAGGCCACCGCAAAGACGCAACTGCATCTCGACCGCTGCCTGACCTGCCGCGCATGCGAAACGACCTGCCCGTCCGGCGTTCAGTACGGACGCCTGCTTGATATCGGCCGCGCAGTCGTTGACGAACAAGTCGGCCGCGGCCCGGGAGATTCCGTAGTACGTAAGACACTGCGCAACGTGATCCCACAGGCGTCGCGTTTCACGCCTCTGCTCAAACTGGGGCAACTCATGCGCCCGCTGCTGTTCGGCGCGCTGAAACGCAAAGTGCCGCCGCCGGCGCCAACCACCGCCTGGCCTGTGGGTGCGCACATGCGAAAGATGCTGGTGCTCGATGGTTGCGTGCAACCCAGCCTGTCGCCGAACACCAATGCCGCAGCTGCGCGCGTGTTAGACAAGCTCGGCATCACACTGGTGCGCGCGGCGCAGGCCGGCTGCTGCGGCGCAGTTTCGTTCCATCTCAACGCGCAGGACGAAGGCCTAGCCTATATGCGGCGCAATATCGACGCGTGGTGGCCGCACGTCGAGCGGGGCGCGGAAGCCATCGTGATGACTGCCAGCGGTTGCGGCGCCATGGTTGCCGAATACGGACATTTGCTCAGCAACGACCCCGCTTATGCCGAAAAAGCCGCCCGTGTCTCTGCGCTGATGAAAGACGTCAGCGAAGTCATCGCAGCCGAAATAGCGAAGCTAACAGCCCTCCCGTCTTTCGTCTCTCGCCCGGCGTCTCTCGCGAAGATGGCTTTTCATCCTCCTTGCTCTCTCCAGCACGGCCTCAAAATGAAAGGCAAAGTTGAGACCTTGCTCACCGACCTCGGCTTCCAACTCACGGCCGTGCCCGACTCTCATTTATGCTGCGGCTCGGCCGGAACTTACTCGATCCTGCAACCGGAGCTGTCGCAGCAATTGCTCAAGAACAAGATCAACGCGCTGACTTCAGGCGCACCGGCCGCCATCATCACCGCCAATATCGGTTGCCAGGCGCATCTGCAAAGCGCGACGGGCCTGCCGGTCATGCACTGGATCGAAGCGCTGGATGCACGCCTTGGCTAAAGCAGCATTGAAACCCCGGCTGGATCCGCTGTTCACCGCCGGGATGGCAGACGCGGCGGAGAAGCTCTACCTCAACGAGCAATGCATTCCGGTTTACCGCGGCGAGTTCTGGACGGCCATGCAACGCCAGGCTGCATCGATACACGAAGTCTCCTACCGCGCATGCTTCAAGCCGCAACTGCCCGCCTATTTCATTTCGCGCCTGACCGCACCCGGCGACGTTGTCTACGACCCCTTCAGCGGGCGCGGCACCACCGCGGTCGAAGCTGCGCTGCTT
>JAIOOZ010000370.1 GCA_021414185.1 Betaproteobacteria bacterium | reverse complement strand
CTCGCTCTTGCGTTCCTGATAAATGGTGATTCCCATCACCACGAACACCGAGGCCAGCAGCACCATCGCTTCACGCACGTCGCCGATCAGCAGATAAATGCCGCCCGCCGCGGCCAGCAGCATGAACATCGGTTCGCGCACAACCTCGCGTACCACGCCCGACAATCCGCGCGGACGCGCCGCCGGCAGTTCGTTATGGCCTTCGGCGGCGAGCCGCGCCGTGGCTTCGCCCTGCGTCAGGCCTGCACGTTCCGTCACGGATACGTGCGCCGAGCGCGTCATCCCGCCAGCCCTATCGTCTCCAGATAATCGGGGATCTGACATCGCCAGCCGTAGCGTTCCTGGATATGCATGCGCAGCGCATCGGCGGCGGCGGGTTCGCCGTGCGTAATGAAGGTGGTCCGCGGCGGCGTGCGAAAGTGCGCCAGCCATTCCAGCGTCTCGGCGTAATCGGCGTGCGCCGACATATTGTCGAGCATCGCGATCTCGGCTTTGACGGGCACATAGGCACCGTGGATCTTGACCGACTCCGCTCCCGCCACCATCACCGCGCCGCGCGTGCCGCCGGCCTGAAAACCGGCGAACAGAATGGTATTGCGCGCGTCGGGCGCAAACGCCTTGATGTGATGCACGACCCTGCCGCCGGTGGCCATGCCGCTCGCCGAAATGATGACCAGAGGTCCGGTTTTGCGGTTGAGCGCCTCGGACTCCTCGACGCTGTTGACGATTGTCAAGGCGCCGAACATCGCTGCGCATTGCTCAGCACTCAGGCGGTGCTCGGCGTGGTGCTGATTGAATATGCGCGTCACATTTACCGCCATCGGACTGTTGAGGTATACCGGAATCTCCGGCGGAATCGTGCCCGCCGCCTTCAATTGCGCGATGTAGTACATGAGCGTCTGCGTGCGATCTACGGCAAATGCCGGGATGACGACCACGCCGCCGCGCGCAAACGTGCGATTGAGAACATCGCCAAGCATCTTCGCCGGGTCTTCGCGCGAATGCAGCCGATCGCCATAGGTGGACTCTACGACCAGATAGTCGGCCTGTTCGATGGCCGCGGGGTCGCGCATGATGGGATCGTTCGGCCGGCCGAGATCGCCGGAAAATACGATCAGCCGGTGGTCCGCCCTGAGTGAAATGAAAGCTGAACCCAGAATATGTCCTGACGGCGACAATTCAAACGAGGCTCCTGCACCCAGCTCGATACGGTGCCCGAAGTCGACGGGCTTGATGAACCGCACGGCCTGCTCGGCGTCGCCACGCGTATACAGCGGCAGCGCCGGGTGATGCTTGGAAAATCCTTTTTGATTCGCGTATCTCGCCTCCTCCTCCTGCAGGTGACCGGAGTCGGGCAGCAGGATCCCGCAAAGATCGCGGGTGGCACTGCTGCAAAAGATTTTGCCGCGGAAGCCGTTCTTCACCAGCAACGGCAGGTAGCCGCTGTGGTCGATATGGGCATGAGTCAGGATCACCGCATCGATGCCCCGCGGGTCCACCGGCAGTTGCGCCCAATTGCGCAGCCGCAGTTGCTTGAAGCCCTGGAACAGGCCGCAATCGATCAGGATCTTTTTCGCGCCCGCGCTGACCAGATATTTCGAGCCGGTGACGGTGCCCGTGGCGCCGAGAAACTGGATTTTCATGAGTGTCCTGTTGAGAATTGGCGCAAGCCCGCGCGGGCGTCAACTATTGGCGCAAGTATATGGTCAGGCAAATACGGCCAACCCGATGGCCGCGCCGGTGACCACGGCCGCCAACACCGGGACACAGCGCCTGAAAAGCACGGCGCCGCCGACGACGCGCACGATTCCCAGCTTGAAGGCCGCGTTGGCCGAAAGCGCCAGCACGACAGCCAATGTCAACTGGTAACCCGAAAGCGTTCCCAGCCCGTACAGCCGCAGGCTCGAGAGCGTGATCGCATCCACGTCGGTCAAGCCGGAAACCAGGGCGACCATGTATACCCCGATGCTGCCGACAAGATCGGCGAGCCATGCGCTCAGCAGCAGAACCGCCGCATACATGGCCGCGAAGCTGAGCGCGATATGCAGTTCCGCCGGATTGCTGATATTGGGCGTGGTCAATTCCAAACCTGCATTGTCGCGCCGTCGCCCATATGCATATGCGGCCATGCCGGCGACGAGCGCCATTGCAAGCACCGGCGCCAGAATCGCGAGCGTTCCAGGGGCAACCACCGCCGCAAATACCGTAAGCCGCACCAGCAGCACGAGGTTGGCCGTCGAGATCACCGTCACTGCAAGGCCGGTTAAATTGCTATCCCTCTTGGCGTAGCGCGAATACGCCAGCGTAGTAGCGGTGCTGGACACCAGGCCTCCCAGCAATCCCAGCAGGATCGCGCCGTGTTCTGCGCCAACGAGGCGCAGCGCGACATAGCCGGCCAGCGATACCCCGCTGATCAACACCACCATCGACCATATGTGGCGCGGATTCAGCGCACCGTATGGGCCAAACGCCTGATCGGGCAACAGCGGCAAGACGACGAACGTCACCACCGCGAACTGCAATATGGACACGAGATCGCGCCGCTCCAGCTTGCGCGCGGCGCCGCCAAGTTCGGCTTTGAAATACAGCAGTACCGTGACGACGATTGCCATCATCACCGCGAGCCGCGCATAGCCGGTCATCGCCATGGCGCCCAGCAGGTAGCACGTAACGATTGCGGCCACGGTCGTGGTACCGGGGTCGTCAACCGGGGTATCGTCCTGACGATGGTAATAGGCGGCGATCATCATGATGGCAACCGCGCCCAGCGTCACCGCGAGTATGGACGGCGCGGCAAACACGTCGGCCAGCAAGGCGGAGGCCGCCCCCGTGAGCGCGACGAGCGCAAAGGTGCGCAATCCGGCCTTGGCCGTGGGATTGCGCTCGCGCTCCAGCCCGATCAAGAGTCCGATCAGGAGCGCGGTCAGGAACTCGGGCAACCGGTCCAGCCCCTGTTCGTTCAACCAATCAAGGTTCATGGTTTGCAAGCCGCATTTTCGATCCAGCGCAGTATGCGCGCGGCGCGTGGGTTTTGGCGCGCTTTCGAACTGATTTGACCACGATGCCGGCCGCGACGGCGGCGCCGCGTTCGACGGCGCGGATCAATCCAGCAGCGGAACGCAGCTAATCCTGCTCGCGCGAAGTGCCTTCCTTCCACGCGCAGTCGGCGCAGAACTCGGGCCCCGGACAGCGTCCCTGCCGGCGCACCAGGCAATTTTTGCACGCGCTGGCATGGCGCAATGCCGCCGCGAACTCATGAAAAGTACCCTGCGGCAAGCGCGGCGTCGCCCAACCGGGAGGAATATTGAATCGCCACATAGCCTTAGCTCTTTGCGGCGCGAGCACCGCGAATTTTCACAATCGCAGTTTCCTCCCGTGCCGCCGATCACCCTTTGATCTGGATCAATGGCAGGCGACCGGGCGCGCCTAAGATGAGAAAAAATCCCCCTGGATTCCCGTCAAAAAACATGAGCACAATCACCGACCGCATCGATGGCATCACGCAGATCCCGCCGTCACGGATGAAAGCCGCGTTGCCGGCGCCCCGCAGCGTGAAGATCGAAATATCGCCACGCTGCAATTACCGGTGCGGTTTTTGCGCGTTGCGCTCCCGCGAAGTGCAGCCGAAGTGGGACATGGACTTTGGTCTGTTCAAGCGCGTGACACGCGAGATGCGCGAAGCCGGCGTCGAGGAAGTCGGCGTGTTTTATCTCGGCGAATCGTTCATGAACCCGCGCCTGCTGGTTGACTGCATCGCCTGGCTCAAGCACGAGCTCGGCATGCCCTACGTGTTCCTGACGTCCAACGCATCGATGGCATTCCCCGAAGCGGTGGAAGAATGCATGAAAGCCGGCCTCGACTCCCTGAAGTGGTCGGTCAATGCCGCGGAGGAGGAGCAGTTCGAGAAGATCATGGGCGTCGCCGGCCGGCTGTTTCGCAACGCGCTCGAGAACATCCGCTGCGCCTGGCACGTGCGCAGGGACAAAGGCTACAAAACCGGACTTTACGCGTCGTCGATAAGTTACGACGGCGAACAGCAGATAAAAATGGAAGCCCTGCTGTCGCAAAGCGTACGTCCGTACGTCGATCATCATTACTGGCTGCCGCTTTATTCGATGGGCGCGTTTGCGACCCAGCGCGAGTCGGAACTCGGTTACCGGCCGACCGCCGGCAACCAGGGCCGTATCGGCGCGCTGCGCGAACCGCTGCCGTGCTGGTCCGCGTTTACCGAAGGCCATATCACCGCCGAAGGCAAGCTGTCCGCGTGCTGCTTCGACGCCACCGCCAACTGGACGATGGGCGACTTGAATAAAGTCCCGTTCATGGATGCGTGGAATTCGCCCGCGTTCGTGAGCCTGCGCGCCGCACACCTCAAGAAGGACGTGCGCGGCACCGTGTGCGAGAACTGCATCGCGTATGGCTAGCACCGCAAGCGCCCGCGAACATGACTCTTTGCGTCGATGAGCGAAGCCTGTTGAACGATACGGGCGCGGCGGCTTCGCATGCCCTGCCGCGCTGGCAGTTGCGCAGCCGCTCGCTGTTGCCGGTGGTGCAGGGCGGCATGGGCGTGGGCATCTCGGCGCACCGGCTGGCCGGCACCGTTGCGCGCGCCGGGGCGCTCGGCACGATTTCCAGCGTCGACCTGCGCCATCATCACCCCGATCTGCTCGAGCGTGCCAAAGGGTGCGCCGACAAGGACGAACTCGACAAACTCAACCTGGTCGCGCTCGACCGTGAAATCCGCATGGCGCTCGAAATCGCAGGCGGCCGCGGCGCCGTCGCGGTCAACGTCATGAAAGCGGTCTCGCAGTATCCGGCCTACGTGCGGCAGAGCTGCGCCAGTGGCGCCCATGCAATCGTGATGGGCGCGGGCCTGCCGTTCGACCTGCCCGAATTGACGCAGGATTTTCCTGACGTGGCGCTGGTGCCGATCCTGTCCGACGTGCGAGGCGTGAGCATCGTGCTCAGGAAATGGCTGCGCAAAAAGCGCTTGCCCGACGCCGTCGTCATCGAGCACCCGCGCTATGCCGGTGGACACCTGGGCGCCACGCGGCCCGACGAGATCAATGATCCGCGTTTCGATTTTCAAACGGTTCTCGCCGGCATATGCGAGCTGTTGCGCGAGCTGGGGCTGGAGCGCGAGCGCATTCCGCTGATCGTGGCGGGGGGCATCAAGAGTCACGCCGAAGTGCGCGAACTCATCGCGCTGGGCGCCTCCGCGGTGCAGATCGGCACGCCGTTCGCCGTGACGCTGGAAGGCGATGCGCACCCCAATTTCAAGAAAGTGCTGGCAGACGCGCGGCCCGAAGACATCGTCACGTTCATGAGCGTCGCCGGCCTGCCCGCGCGCGCGGTGCTGACACCGTGGCTCAAAAACTACCTGCGGCGCGAGAAAGCGCTGCAGTCGCACGCCAAAGCGGACGCCGCGCGCTGCGTGCCCGGCCTCAATTGCCTGACCGTGTGCGGCTTGCGCGACGGCATTGCCGGCATCGGGCAATTCTGCATAGACACGCGGCTCGCCTATGCGCTGAAAGGCGACGTCAAGAAAGGCCTGTTCTTCAGGGGCAGCGAACGCCTGCCGTTCGGCAGCGAAATCCGGCCGGTCGCGGACTTGCTCGACTATCTGCTCACCGGCAGAATGCCCGCGCTCACGCCGGCCACGGCAGCGGCCTGCGAATAAGCGCCACCGCCACGATATAGAAGTACACCGCCCGCATGAAAGCCGCCGCGTTCACTGCAGCTGATTGATACCGCCCAGCGGGTCGTTTGCGCGCGCCGCTTCGTCGGCCGCGTCGAACGGCTCGAAACGCCCGCTCTCGACATCGAGCACCAGCACCTTGCCCTCTTCGATCAGGTAATGCCAGCCGCGCAAATAGAGCGTGCCGGCCTCCACGCGCCGGCGCACCATTGGATAGTCCATCAGCCGCTCGATCTGCAAAGCCACCGCACGCTGCTCGGTACGGCGCAGCGCTTCTTCGGAGACCGTCACCGGCAGCACGGCGTCGCGCCCAAGCTCCAGCCACTTCCCCATGTGCCGCGCTTCAGGCGGCAGTTCGGTATACAGCGCACGGATCGCGCCGCAGTGACTGTGGCCGCACACGATGATTTCACGCACCTCGAGATTGAGCACAGCGAACTCGATGGAAGCGGCAGTGCCGTGATAGCCGTGCGACGCGTCGAAGGGCGGCACGAAATTTCCGATGTTGCGGACCACAAACAATTCACCCGGGCCGCTGTCCATCAGCAAATAGGGCACGACGCGCGAATCGGAGCAGCCGATGAACAACACGGTCGGACGCTGCCCCCTGTCTACGAGGTTCTCGAACTGCCGTCTGAGCTGCGGAAAATAGCGGGTTTGGAAACGCCGCAGGCGGCGGAAAATTTCGTCATCTGAAGTCATGAACAGCATTCCAGAAAGTTTTGGCGAACGATCGGCTCAAGCAGCATCCAAGCCTGCGCTGGCGATCGATCTCCAGCGCTCTGCGGCGTGCCGCCGCGTCGGCTTCAGCCAGCATCGGCAGCAGCGCGACGTTATACGTGGCGTTCAGAAACGGAATCAGATCTGGCGCCTGAAAGATGAAACCGATGCGGTCGCGGCGCAAGACGCGCAAATCGTCCACCCGCCAGCCCAAGCCCTTTTCGCAACATGGTGCGATTGTCGTCGAACCTGTCAGCCCACCCTTGATTTACATCAAAGGGAATGGACAGCGTAAGTCCTTGATCTGCGTCAAGCCGCACCGGGCGGCGGTCGCTTAGATTGACCGCATTGGTCATACCGCCGGGAGGGGATTTCACATGGGCACGATATTTCGGTCAGCTATAGCAGTGGCGGCCGCTGTCGTATTGCTAATGGCCGCGGCAGACGCGGCAGCTCAGGAGCAGATGCGCGAGCAAGTGAAGCAGCGCACGCAAGAACGCGCCGGCCAGCGCGAAATCATTCCGGGGTCGGAACTCATGACTTCCAGCGAACGCGAGGATTACCGGCGGCGCTATGCCCGCGCAAAGACCGTGGCGGAGCAGGAGAAGGTGCGCGCCGAGCACGTGCAGGCCATGGAAAGCCGCGCCCGCTTGCGGGGGTTGCAACTGGCGCAGCCCGTGGCGACCGGTGGAGACACGAAATGAGAGGCAATGTTCTCCTCCTCTCCTGCGCAATATTTGTGCTGGCGGGGCCGGCGTCCGGCGCCGGCGACCCGGTGAAGGGCGCGAAGTTGCACTCCAACTGCATGGGCTGCCATGGCACCGAGCTCTACGTGCCGCCGCGCGCAAAGGTCAAGACACTGGCGGCGCTCAGGAAGGAAACGCAGAACTGGAATGACAGGATGAATCCCAAGTTCGTTAAGCAGGAGATCGAGGACATTGTCGCCTACCTCAACGTGAGCTTCTACAAGTTCTAACCAGTTTGCACACGCAAATACTAGGCTGCGCTCCCTCGACGCGGTCGCAGCCGACATGATTCCGCTCTGCAACAAGCGCGATCATCCCGCCTTGCCGTCGAGCCGTGGGCGCGTGAGCACTGGCCAGTATCTGACCGCATAAAGACCGAACGCCGCTGACCACAACAACCCCGACACCTGGATCGCCGGCATGTAGAAGGCCGGCCATGCAATGCCGGCGAAGACCCGCACCAGCGCGGCCAGCTGCACCAGCACAAACATCGCAAGCTCGAAACCATCGGCCGCAAGCGGACGTCCGGTATGGCCGCGCGCGGTCCGCGTCATCATGCCCAGCGTCAATCCGCCGATTGCGCCCACCGTGAGGGCGTGGATCGCATACGATCCGGCCACCACGTCCAGAGCGGCAAGGCCGCGCAGCGCGAGATGGATCACGATCCAGGCGTATGCCGCGTGCAGTATCCACACGAGGGGTGCGGCGAAAGTGCGCCACGGTTTCCAGAGATACAGGCGCGCGCCATGCGCCAGCGCTGCGGTCAGCGCAATCGCGGCAATCACGGCCTGGGGCAATTGCAGCAGGTCCGCCGCGAACAGCATGAGCACGGCGCCCAGCGCGGCTTTCTCCACCAGCGCGTGGCGCCTTGGGGCGGAGCCGGGCACGCCGTTGCTGGTGAACATCGGAATCACGCGGCCGCCCATGATCGCCATGATGAAAAGCACCACGTCGAGCGCAAGCTGCAGGCCGGCGCGCGGCGGCAGTTCGAAGCGTCCCTGCAACGCGAGGTGCACGACAAGGATCAGCACGCCCATCAGCGCCAGCAGCCCCGGGAAGAAATAATTGCGGACATTGCGCGCCCGCCACAACGGAATGCCGATCGCCACCGCGACGGCAACCGGAAAAGCGGCGTTCACCAACGCCGCCGCCAGCGCCAACGGCGTCAACACCAGGACCCTGCCGCAAATCCACAACGCCGCCAGCGCCATCAACGGCGCGCCGGTCGGCGTCGGCTCGTTCGTCCACGCGCGTACCGCGGTCAGCAGAAAGCCGGCGATGACCGCCGTCGTATATCCGAACAGCATTTCATGGCCGTGCCATACCGGCCCCTGCAAATAAGCGGTGGGTAGATAGCCCGCGAACTGCGCCGCCCACAGCAGCACGCTGAGCGCGCTGAAAATACTGGCCAGGAGGTAAAACGGACGAAAACCCAGGTTCCATAGCGCACCGCCCGCAGCGGCGGGCGAAGCGGAAGGTTGCAGCGGTTGGGCGAGCGGCAGTTCGTTCATAAGTTCGACGGCTCTTGGTCGGCAGGCGCCGCTACGGCCTGCGCGGTGCAGCTCTGGAGCGCGCGGCCGCTGCATTGCCATACGCGCATGCGTCGGTCATCGCACCCGGTCTCAGTTAAACCGTACGGGCTGGCCCTGCCGGTCGAAGGGGATGTAGGAACCGAACGCGCCCATCTTGATCGACTCGACCATGCGTTGCAGCGGTTGGTCGGCATCCTTGCTCGTCGGCGGGCGGTCGGCGCGCCCGGGCAGGCTCGCGACGAACACAACCGCCCACTCGGGCCCGAAACCACGCGACTCTTCCACCAGCGCACCGAACGTGCTCAGTTCGTGCGGCAACTTGTCGGCGGACATCAGGGGCGCGAGTGCGCCGCCCTCACCGGATTCGAAGGCCGCGCGCTGTTCAGGCGTGCTGTCGTCCGGCAAAACCGCGCCCGCAAACACAAACAGCAAGCGCTGCGGATCGGGTTGCCCGCGCGCGGCGCGCAGCAGGTCGTCGAAACTCGATATTTCGATGTTCATGGTCATTGCACCAGCGGCGTCGCGCTGGCGTCGAGTTCGACGCCGTCGATTGCGGCCGCGCCCGCGAGCAGTTGCAGGTACTGGCGCAGCGCCGTAACGAACGTCTGCTGGCGCAACGCCATTTCCACCGCGCCGCGCACGGCTTCGAACGACTGCGCGACACCGTGCTCGCGCTCCATCACTTCGACAATATGCAAACCGAAGCGGCTGTGCACCAGGCGCGGCAATACGCCGACCTCGATGCGTCCGAACAATTCGCGCGCGAATTCCGGCGCGCAATCTTCCGCGCTCAACCAGCCAAGGTCCCCGCCCTCTGCGCCGCTCGGGCAGTTCGACCACTTGCGCGCCGCTTCGCCAAAGCGGTCGGCAGCGGCGCTGTCGCGGCAACGCACGTCGAGAAAGACGGGTTCCGCCTGCTTGCGCAACGCGACGACGTCCACACCGGGCGTGACGGCAAACAGAATGTGGCGCGCGCGCAGACGCTCACCCGTGCGGTACGCGCCCTTGTGCGCGTCGTAGTAGCGGCGGCACGCCTCGTCCGAGGGCGCCGGCAGAGTGATATTTCTTTCCAGCAGCGCCTCGATCGCAGCCGATGCCGCTTCGCTGATTACGCCATCGGCGGCGGGCGCATCGTCGGCGGCCAGCAGCCCGGCGGCCTGCGCGGCCTGGCGCAAAAGTTCCGTGCAGGCGCGCTGGCGCAATGCTGCGGGCGGCAACGCGTCGCCCGCAGCGTGCAGTGCAACGCCGTTGATGGAAGCGACCGGGGAAACTGTGGCGGCTGTTGAAGTCATGGCGGCATTTTCCTGCGCGGTTTCAGATGTGCTGTCGCGGTTGATCGTGGCCGGCCGGCAGATTGAGCCGGCGGCTGCGCACGACCTGCGGCGAGCGGAACAGGTAGGCAATGGTGGCGAAGCCGCTCCAGACGTGCACCAGGCGGCTGAACGGGAACAGCAGAAAGATCGTCATGCCGAGGACCATGTGCACTTTGTACGGCCACGCGACGGCGACCAATGCTTCCGCACCGCCGACGCGAAAGGTAAGCACGCGTTGCGCCCAGTCGGCCAGCACCAGCATCACGCTGCCGTCGGAGTGCGACAGTGAAAGCGGCAGAGTGACCATGCCCAGCGTCAGTTGCACCCACAGAATGATCAGGATGGCGAGGTCGGTCCGGTGGCTGGTGAGGCGGATGCGGGGGTCGAACATGCGGCGGTGGATCAGCAGGGTCAGGCCGATGAAACAGATGAATCCGGCCAAGCCTCCCGCAATAACCGCGAGCTGCTGCTTGTGGGCCGCGCTGATAAAAGACTCATAGACCCAGTGCGGCGTGAGCAACCCCACAAAGTGGCCGAAAAAAAGAAACAGGATCCCGACGTGAAAGAGGTTGCTGCCCCAGCGCAGCGTGCCGGTGCGCAGCATCTGCGACGAATCGCTCTTCCATGTGTACTGGTCGCGGTCGAAGCGGGCCAGGCTGCCCACCAGGAAAACAACCATGCATATGTACGGGTAAGCGCCGAACAAGAAGATGTGCAGATAGGACTCGAAGGCGTTCATGTGGCCACTCCTGATTGGGCGCTCTTGCGCACTATGTGTATCGGTTGCGGCTGGCCGGGTTTGGCCTGCCCCTTGGACGAGCACCCGTCGAATACCGGCGGCTCGGCCCAGCTTTCATCCAGCGGTTGCTCGGCCGCGAGCTTTACCGCCTGCGCTTTTTCACCCGCCAGTTCCAGCAGCGCGCCGAGCACGCTCGCGTACGGACTCTCACGCTGCCGCAGCGCGCCGAAAATGGCGTTGAAGATGTGCGCCATCTCGCCGAGAAAAGCGCGCGCTTCGGGCGGCGGCTGGGTGGACACGAACTCCAGCACGGCGGGTAGATAGTCCGGCAATTCGCCCGGCGCCAGATAAAGCCCCGCTTTTTCGTAGGTCTGCGCGAGGTCGATCATCGCCGGACCGCGGTCGCGCGAATCGCCGTGCACGTGCTCGAAGAGATGCAGCGAGGTGCCGCGGCCGCGGTCGAAGAGTTCGACGTAGTTGGCCTCGGTCTCCAGCGGATCGGCGCCCGCGAGCGACCCGATCAACGCGTCGAGTTCGGCCAGGCGCGCGTCGGACAGTGCACCTTCGTCGCGCAGAATTTCACGCATCTCGGGCAGGTAGCCGCGCATCCCGGCATCCGGATAACTCAAGAGAGCCGCCGCGACACGCAGGCTGCGGGCGGCCGGCACAGGTTTTGAGATTCCCAGCATGATCAGACCTCAAGCCGGATGGGAATGGTGCGCTTCTTCTCGCTGCCGAAGAGGCTCGTCTCGCCGGTGCCTTCCGAGCAGCCGTTGCCGAACGAGAACCCGCAGCCGCCGCGCACATTGAACGTGTTCTCGGCGTATTCGCAATGCGTGCTCGGAATGACGAAGCGGTCTTCGTAATTCGCAATCGCCATGACGCGGTACATTTCCTCGACCTCGTCGCGCGTGAGGCCGACCTGGTCGAGCACCGCGGTGTTGATGCGCTGATCGACGTGCTTTTCGCGCTGGTAGGCGCGCATCGCCAGCATGCGCTCGAGCGCGCGCACGACCGGCGCGGTATCTCCCGCGGTAAGCAGGTTGGCCAGGTACTGGACCGGAATGCGCAGTTGCGTGACGTCGGGAATCTGGCCGTTGGCGCCGATATGTCCGGCATTTGCAGCCGTGCTGATGGGCGAGAGCGGCGGCACGTACCACACCATGGGCAAGGTGCGGTATTCCGGATGCAGCGGCAGCGCGACCTTCCATTCCACCGCCATCTTGTAGACGGGACTCGCGCGCGCCGCCTCCATCCACTTGTCGGGGATGCCGTCGATCTTTGCCTGCTTGATCACTTCGGCTTCGTTCGGGTCCAGAAAGATGTCGAGCTGCGCCTGGTAGAGGTCGCGGTCGTGCTCCACGCTGGCGGCTTCATGGATGCGGTCGGCATCGTACAGAAGAACGCCGAGATAGCGGATGCGCCCGACACAGGTCTCCGAACAGACGGTGGGCTGGCCGGCTTCGATGCGCGGGTAGCAGAAGATGCACTTCTCGGCCTTGCCGCTTTTCCAGTTGTAATAGATTTTCTTGTAGGGACAGCCGCTGACGCACATGCGCCAGCCGCGGCACTTGTCCTGGTCGATGAGAACGATGCCGTCTTCCTCGCGCTTGTAGATCGAGCCCGACGGGCAGCTCGCCACGCACGCCGGATTCAGGCAATGCTCGCACAGCCGCGGCAAATACATCATGAACGTGTTTTCGAACTGGCCGTAGATGTCCTTTTGAATATTGTCGAAGTTCTTGTCCTGCGAGCGCTTGCTGAATTCGCCGCCGAGGATTTCCTCCCAGTTGGGGCCCCACACGATCTTGTCCATCTGCTTGCCGGTGATCAGGCTGCGCGGCCGCGCGGTCGGCGTCGCCTTCATCTCCGGCGCGGACTGCAGATGACCGTAGTCGAACGTGAAAGGCTCGTAGTAATCGTCGATTTCGGGCAGGTTGGGATTCGCGAAAATGCGCATCAGCAACTTCCACTTCGCGCCCTGCCGCGGCTCGATTGCGCCGTTGGCCTTGCGCACCCAGCCGCCGTTCCACTTGTCCTGGTTCTCCCACTCTTTCGGGTAACCGATGCCGGGCTTGGTCTCGACGTTGTTGAACCACGCGTACTCCATGCCGGGGCGGCTGGTCCAGACGTTCTTGCAGGTAACGGAGCATGTGTGGCACCCGATGCACTTGTCCAGATTGAGCACCATGCCGATTTGAGCGCGGATCTTCATGCGACCTCCCCTTGCGCCTGCACCGGCTTGATGAGCTCATCGGCGACGGGTGTGTCGAGCCAATCGATCTTGTTCATCTTGCGCACCACCACGAACTCGTCGCGGTTGGTGCCGATGGTGCCGTAGTAATTGAAGCCGTAGCTGAACTGCGCGTAGCCGCCGATCATGTGCGTCGGCTTCATCACCGCGCGCGTCACCGAGTTGTGGATGCCGCCGCGCGCGCCGGTGATCTCCGAGCCCGGGGTGTTCACGATCTTCTCCTGCGCGTGGTACATCATGATCATGCCGGGGTTGACGCGCTGGCTCACCACCGCGCGCGCCGCGATGGCGCCGTTGAGATTGAACAGCTCGATCCAGTCGTTGTCGACGATGCCGGCGCGTTTCGCGTCGTCTTCGCTCAACCACACGCAGGGCCCGCCGCGGCTCAACGTGAGCATCAGGAGGTTGTCGGTGTAGGTCGAGTGGATGCCCCACTTTTGGTGCGGCGTGATGAAGTTCAGCGCGATCTCGGGGTTGCCGTTCGGCTTGATGCCCTGGATGCCGGCGGTGGTCTTCAGGTCCACCGGCGGGCGGTAGCTCGAGAAGCCCTCGCCAAAGGCGCGCATCCACGGGTGGTCCATGTAGAACTGCTGGCGCCCGGTCAGTGTGCGCCACGGGATCAGCTCGTGCACGTTGGTGTAGCCCGCGTTGTACGAGACCGTCTCGCTCTCGATGCCGCTCCACGTCGGGCTGGAAATGATCTTGCGCGGCTGCGCCTGGATGTCGCGAAAGCGGATCTTCTCGTCTTCGCGGTGGATCGCGAGATGCGTGTGGTCAAGCCCGGTCTGCTTGCCCAGCGCGGCCCACGCCTTGACCGCCACGTGGCCGTTGGTTTCGGGCGCCAACTGCAGGATCACCTCGCACGCGTCGATGTCGGTCTCGATCTTCGGCATGCCGCGGGTCACGCCCTCGGCGGTGACGAGGCCGCTCAACTCACCCAGCTGCTTGACTTCCGTCTGCGTGTTCCACGCGATGCCCTTGCCGCCGTTGCCGACCTTGCCCATCAGCGGGCCGAGCGCGGTGAAGCGCTTGTACACGTTGGGATAGTCGCGCTCGACCACCACCATGTTCGGCCCCGTCTTGCCGGGAACGAGGTCGCACTCGCCGCGCTTCCAATCCTTCACCTCGAACGGCTGGGCCAATTCGGAGGGGCTGTCGTGCATCAGCGGCGCCAGCACTAGGTCCTTTTCCACGCCCAGATGACCGACGCAGACCTCGCTGAATTTTTTCGCGAAACCCTTGTAGATGTCCCAGTCGCTGCGCGACTGCCACGCCGGATCCACCGCGGTGGACAGCGGGTGGATGAAGGGGTGCATATCGCTGGTATTGAGGTCGTTCTTCTCGTACCAAGTGGCGGTCGGCAGCACGATGTCGCTGTAGAGGCAGGTGGTGCTCATGCGAAAGTCGAGCGTCACGAGCAGGTCGAGCTTGCCTTCGGGCGCCTGGTCGTGCCACACCACTTCGGCGGGCCTCGCCTCGTCGCGGCCGAGGTCCTTGCCCTGCACGCCGTGGCTGGTGCCCAGCAGATGCTTGAGGAAATACTCGTGGCCTTTGCCGCTGGAGCCCAACAGGTTGGAGCGCCACACAAAGAGGTTGCGCGGCCAGTTGTCGGGGTGGTCGGGATCGGTGCAGCTCATCTTCAGCGAGCCGTCCTGCAAAGCCTTGACCGCGTAGTCCTTCGGATCGCTGCCTGCGGCCGCTGCGTCGCGCACCACTTGCAGCGGGTTGGTCTGCAACTGCGGCGCGCTCGGCAGCCAGCCCATGCGTTCGGCGCGCACATTGTAGTCGATCATGCTGCCGCCATAGAGCTTCTTGTCGGCCAGCGGCGAGATCACTTCCTCCATGCCGAGCTTCTCGTAGCGCCACTGGTCGGTGTGCGCATAGAAAAAACTGGTGCTGTTCATCTGGCGCGGCGGGCGGATCCAGTCGAGCGCGAACGCCAGCGCCGTCCAGCCGGTCTGCGGCCGCAGTTTTTCCTGGCCGACGTAATGCGCCCAGCCGCCGCCGCTTTTGCCCACGCAACCGCACATCATCAGCATGTTGATGACGCCGCGGTAGTTCATGTCACTGTGGTACCAGTGGTTCATCGCCGCACCGATGATGACCATCGATTTGCCGTGCGTCTTGTGCGCGTTCTCGGCGAACTGCCGCGCCACCGTGATCAACTGCGCGCGCGGCGTGCCGGTGATGCGCTCCTGCCAGGCCGGCGTGTAAGGCGTATCGTCGTCGAAATCCTTGGCCGCGAGCTCGCCGGCGAGGCCGCGGGCCACGCCGTAGTTGGCCACCTGCAGGTCGAACACGGTGGCCACCAGCGCTTCGCCGCTGCCGAGCGCAATGCGCTGCACGGGCACGGTGCGCACCAGCACGTCTGCGTTCTCGCCCTTCAACACATTGTTGGGAAAGTGCTCGCTCGCGATGCCGCCGAAATACGGAAAGCCGACCTTCGCGGTGTCGCGGCTCTGCGCGCCGCCTTCGAGCAGCGACAGCTTGAGTTTGACCGCGCCGCCGTCGCGCGCTTCCTTCGCTTCAAGGTTCCATTGGCCCTGATCGGCGCGGCCGTCCGGGCCCCAGCGAAAACCGATCGCGCCGTTGGGCAGCACGACCTTGCCTGTTTCGTCGAACGCAACGGTCTTCCATTCCGGATTGTTGGCCTGGCCGAACTGGTCGGAGAAATCCGACGCGCGCACGTAACGGTCGGGCACCATGATCTTTTCACCGTTCGGCAGCGTATGTTCCTTCAACATCACCAGCATCGGCATGTCGGTGTAGCGGCGCACGTAGTCGTCGAAGTAGGCGCTGCGCTCGCCGCCGCCGTCGGGGAAATAAAATTCCTTCAGGATCACGTGGCCCATCGCCATCGCCACCGCGGCGTCGGTGCCCTGCTTCGGGTGCATCCAGATGTCGGCGAGCTTGGCGACCTCGGAATAGTCGGGCGTCACCGCCACCGTTTTTGCGCCCTTGTAGCGCACCTCGGTGAAAAAGTGCGCGTCCGGCGTGCGCGTCTGCGGCACGTTGGAGCCCCAGGCGATGATGAAATTCGAGTTGTACCAATCGGCCGACTCGGGCACGTCGGTCTGCTCGCCCCAGATCTGCGGGCTCGCCGGCGGCAAATCGCAGTACCAGTCGTAAAAACTCATGCACACGCCGCCGATCAAACTCAGGTAACGCGAACCCGCGGCGTAACTCACCATCGACATGGCGGGAATCGGCGAAAAACCGATCACGCGGTCCGGGCCGTGCTTCTTGATCGTATAGACGTTGGCTGCAGCGACGATTTCATTCACCTCGTCCCAGCTCGAGCGCACGAAACCGCCGAGGCCGCGCACCTTTTGATAGTCTCGCCGCTTGGCATCGGACTCGACGATCGAAGCCCACGCGGCGACCGGGTCGAGCGTCAGGCGCGCCTCGCGCCAGCTTTTGAGGAGCCGGCCGCGCACCAGCGGATACTTCACGCGATTGGCGCTGTAGAGGTACCACGAGTACGAAGCGCCGCGCGAGCAGCCGCGCGGCTCGTGGTTGGGCATGTCCCAGCGCGTGCGCGGGTAATCGGTCTGCTGCGTTTCCCAGGTGACGATGCCGCCCTTGACGTAAATCTTCCACGAGCACGACCCCGTGCAATTGACGCCGTGGGTTGAGCGCACGATCTTGTCGTGCGCCCAGCGGTTGCGGTAGGCGTCTTCCCACGTACGATCCTCGCCCGTGACGACGCCGTGGCCGCCGGAGAACGCTTCGCGTGGTTGAGAGAAATAGGTCAGTCGATCGAGAAAGTGGCTCATGCGGATTTCCCAGGAAGTTGGCGTTTAAACACGTGCGCAGCGAGGATCAAGGGTTTTTTACGTACGCGTTGGCACGCAGGTAAAACCACCAGTTGAGCACCAGGCAGATGGCGTAGAACACCGCGAAACCGTACATCGCCAACTGCGGCGTGCCGGCCTTGATCTGTTCACCGATTACGATCGGCGCTACGAAGGCGCCGTAGGCGGCGATCGCCGAGGTCCAGCCCAGCACCGGGCCGGCCTGCGTGCGGTCGAAAATCACGCCGATGGTGCGGAAAGTCGAGCCGTTGCCGATTCCGGTGGCGAAGAACAGCAGCATGAAGAGACCGAGGAACAGCGGGAAGTGCGTCTCGGGCGTGGCCGAGCCGTAGGCCTGCATCATCACGTAACCCACCGCGATCGAGGCCACCACCATCACCGCCGAGATGATCTGCGTGACGATGGAACCGCCGACCTTGTCGGAGATCCAGCCGCCGAGCGGCCGTACCGCCGCGCCCACGAAGGGGCCGATCCACGCGTAGGCGAGAACGCTCGGCGCATTCGGGTTGTTCAGCGTGTGCTGCATGACGCCGTTGGCGTCCGGCACGTGGCTCACGCCGAAGATCACTTTCATCGACAGCGGCAGCGCCATCGAGAAGCCGATGAACGAGCCGAAGGTGACGATGTACAACGCTGTCATCGACCACGTGTGCTTGTTGCGGAAGATCTGGAACTGCTTCGCAACGCCCTCTTTCATCGGCCCGAAGGCCGCGAGCTTCATCACCAGCAGCGCGCTCACGATGTCGAGTGGAATCGCCACCCACATGCTGATCAGGCCGAGACCGGTCGGCTTGGGCAGGTACAGGTAGAGGCCGAGGATGGAAGGCACGAAGGCCAGCGTGTACAGGTAGGTGATCTTCGCAAACGCGACGAGCGGATGACCGGTGTCCGGCGAGACCGTCTTCAGGTTGTTCATGCCGAACCAGCACAGGATGGACAGCGGCACCAGCGACAGCAACCAGGCGAAGCCGGCGTTCTGTATATACGTCTGCGTGCCAGCGGGAATCTTGCCGAAAATCCAGCCGCTATCCTTCAGCAGCGTCATCGGTTCCCCGCCGATGCCGCCGAAGATCCCCACCGTCATCACCAGCGGGATCACGACTTGCATGGTAGTCACGCCGAAATTGCCGAGTCCGGCGTTGAGTCCCAACCCCGTGCCCTGCAGCCGCTTGGGGAAGAAAGTACTGATGTTGGACATCGAACTTGCAAAATTACCGCCGCCGACGCCGCACCAGAGCGCCATCAGCTGAAAGGCCCACAGCGGCCAGTCCTTGTGCTGCAGCACGATGCCGGTGCCCAACGCCGGGGCGAGCAACATCGCGGTGGTCAGGAAAATGGTGTTGCGCCCGCCGGCAAGGCGGATCAGAAACGAGGCCGGAATGCGCATCGTCGCGCCGGAAATGCCCGCGATCGCGGTCAGCGTGAACAACTCGGCCTGGGTGAATGGAAAGCCGAGGTTCAACATCTGCACCGTGATGATGCCCCACATGCCCTCGGCAATGTCGGCGCCTTTTGAAGGTGTCGCGGGCATGCTACCCATGGTTTCGGTTGCCATTGCCGTTCCTTTCAGGAGTCAGGTGAAATGCGAAGGTTCGGGATGCTGGCGGCCGAGTTCCGCGCCCATCGGCCGGACTTCGGTGAAGTACATCCACATCAGCGACACCCAGACGATGCCGAACATCAGCATGAAGGCTGACGAGCGCACGCCGGTGAGGTCGACCAGCGCGCCGAACATGATCGGCAGGATGAAACCGCCCATGCCGCCGGCGAGCCCGACGATGCCGGATATCACGCCGATGTTTTTCGGATAGTCGTCGGAGATGTATTTGAAGACCGAGGCTTTGCCGATCGCGAACGCAATGCCCATCGTGAACATGATGACGGTGAAGAGCGTCGCATTGAGCCCGATGTGCAGGGTCTTGGGACCCGTCACGGTCTGGATCGTGAGATCGGTCTGCGGATACGACAGGAAAAAGAGGCACACCAGCGAGATCCACAACACCCACCACGTGATGGTATGCGCGCCGTATTTGTCGGAAAACCACCCGCCGATCGCGCGCAGCACGCCGCCGGGTATGCTGAAACCGGCCGCCAGCAGCGCCGCCAGCTGAATGTCGAAACCGTACTCGGAAATATAGTACTTGGTCATCCACAGCGACAGCGCCACGTAACCGCCGAAGACGATCGAGTAGTACTGGCTGTAGCGCCACACCTTCGGGTCCTTCAACGCCGCCAGCTGCTCTCTCACCGTAACGTTGGAATCGCCGTGCGCATGCTCCTCATCGGTATAGCTGAAAAACCAGAATGCAATTGCGGTGACGAGCATCATCACCGCGTAGACCTGCGGCACCATCGTCCAGCCGAACGCCACCACGATGCTCGGCGCCACCAGCTTGTTCACCGCCGCGCCCGTGTTGCCCGCGCCGAATATGCCCATCGCGAGGCCCTGCCTGTTGCGGGGAAACCAGCGCGCGCAGTAAGCGATGCCGACCGTGAACGAACCGCCCGCCACGCCGACGAAGAGACCGGTCACCAGGAAGTGCCAGAATTCGGTGGCGCGCGAAATCAACCAGATCGGGAACACCGTCGACAGCATGAGGATGAAAAACACGATGCGGCCGCCGAAGCGGTCGGTCCACATGCCGAGCGGCAGACGGATCAGGGAACCGGTCAGAACCGGCAGCGCGACCAGGATGCCGAACTGGGTTTCATTAAGGCCGAGGTTCTGTTTGATGGGTATGCCGATCACGGCAAACATCATCCACACCATGAAACAGACCGTGAACGAAGTTGTGCTCGCCGTCACGACCGACCATGCCTTGTACGTCTGCGATGCCATTTTTGCCCCCCACCTGTGCCAAGTATTGATGCCAAGTTTAAGGACGGGACCGGCGCGCCATTTGATCTATATCAATTGAAGATGTATTTGGTATTCATCTTATAAGGCATTGATATAGCATTATGTCTGTCAGATAATCCGGATTTGCAGCGGACCCGGCATGCGCCTGAACACATTTACCGATTACACACTGCGCGTGCTCATCTACCTCGGCGCGCGGGAGGGTGGCGAGCGCCTTGCCACGATCGGCGAAATAGCGGTCGCCTACCGCATCTCCGAAGACCACCTGAGGAAAGTCGTGCACCACCTGGCGAAGCAGGGCTACGTGAAAACCACGCGCGGCAAGGGCGGCGGCCTGCAGCTCGCGCGCGCGCCGCATGAAATCAATATCGGCACAGTGGTGCGCAGCGTGGAGGAAAACCTGCCGCTGGTGGAATGCTTCGAGCCGGGCAACCTGCGTTGCCCCATCACCGCCGCGTGC
>JAIOOZ010000251.1 GCA_021414185.1 Betaproteobacteria bacterium | reverse complement strand
GCCAGGATGGAGCAGGCGAGGGCGAACTCGATGCTGAACTTGGCGGCGATGGCGTTTTGCGGGCGGTGGTTCTTGAGTATCACCAGGTGCGAATTGCTGAAGCACACGCGGATCTCTTTGATGTCTTTCGCCGCGACCGGGGGTTTTTTCAGCAAGCCAAGCATGGCGTCGATGGCGCGGTGCGCGCGGTAGCACACCGGATATTGCTTGATGCTGAGTCCCTGTTCCGTCATGTGCCAGTGCTGCGGCGGGAGTTTCGGCGGCGTATCGAGGTCGACATCGCCCGTGGGTGAGAGTGCTGCGAGATAGCCTTGCGTATGTTCGAGCGCATCCGTCGTGGCGGAAATGCCGGCCTCGGCAAAGCGCGCGGCGTAGATGCCGGATGCGGCAGCTTTTCCCGGATGCGTGGGCTTGACCATGGAGCCGAGATTGGACATCACGCCGCTCGCTTCCGATACGGCGACGCCCAACGCGTGCGCGGCGGCTTGCCCATCGAGCTTATGCAGGGACGCACACGCTGCTGCAGCGCCGATTGCACCGAAGATGCCCGTTGGATGCCAGCCTTTGCGTTGATAGTTGCCGCGCTCGCGCGCGATGAGGTCGGCCCAAACCTCGTAGCCCGCGACGTAGGCGACGATCATGTCGCGGCCGGAGGACTGCAATGCCTGCGCTTCCGCCAATATGGCGGGCACCAGCACGGCACTCGGATGGCTGCCTTTCAACGCGACGTCGTCGTAGTCCAGCGCATGAGAGGCGGTGCCGTTGATCCACGCGGCAGACGGCGCCGAGCTGCGCTTGCTGCTGAAATAAAGATTGGCCGGTCCATCGGGCTGGTCAGCAAGCAGCACGCGCTCGACTGCCTGCGTCACCGGCTCGCGCGAGCCGGCGAGCATCACGCCGACGCAATCGGTGAACCCCTGTTTCGCTACGTTGACGACAGCGGCCGGCAGCGCGGCGAAATCAAGCCGCGCAATGAAAGCGCCGTACGCTGCGGTCAGCGGCTGGGTCATAAAGAGTCCCTAACAGGATGAAACACGTGTGCGTTGCAGCCAGAATTGGTGAGGGCAAGGCGCCCGGTGAAGGTAATAGTTATTCTATTACCAAGACGAGCAACGCGGCCATCGCCGATTCTGGCTGCAACCCTTCGGGCTGGCACGAGTTTTGGCCCATGGCGTTGTCGAAAAGCCCCTTGCTTAGAATGACCAAGCCGCGGGACTTTCTTCTAGCCCTGAGCCAAAATCGTGACAGCGCATCGCGCGTTTCATTGTGTTAGGCACTCTTGAACGCACTCAATGAAGAAAGCACTTGCCATGCCAGCGACAAAATTCGAAGTTCGTTATCCCGATGCGCCGCTCGGCGCCGAAATCTCCGGCATCGATCTGGCGCAGGACATAGACGACGCGACGTTCCGTGAAATCGAAAAAATATTCCACGAGCGCTCGGTCATCTGGTTTCGCAATCAGAAGCTCACGCCGGAGCAGCACGTGCGGTTCAGCCGGCATTTCGGCGAAGTCGAGGTGCCGACCAACCGCCAATACTCGCTCGCCGCATGCCCCGAGGTCTATGTCGTATCCAATATCGTCGAAAACGGGCGCAACATCGGCAATGCCGACGCCGGCCGCGTCTGGCATACGGATTCCTCTTATATGAAAGTGCCGAGCCGCGGCTCGCTCCTGTATGCGCTCGAAGTGCCGCATGACGACAGCGGCAAGCCCTTGGGAGATACCTGCTTTGCCAGCATGACGGTCGCCTACGATGAATTGCCCGACGACGTGAAAAAGCGCGCCGAGGGGCTTACGGGTGTTCATAATTACACGCAGCAGTACGAGCGCCGTCTGGCGAAAATCAAGGCGCAGGGCGGTGTGCGCGAAGAACTGACCGGCGATCTGAAGGCGAAAGTCCCTGACGTCGTCCATCCGGTGATCCGCACGCATCCGGTCACGGGGAGGAAGTGTGTATTTGTCAATGTCGCGTTCGTCATCAAGGTGCTTGGCATGGACGAAGCGGAGGGGCTCAAGCTGCGCGATTACCTGATCGAGCACAGCACCCAGCCGCGTTACGTTTACCGCCACCAGTGGCAGGCGGGCGATTTCCTGATATGGGACAACTGCGCGACCCAGCATCTCGCCATCAACGATTACGCGCTGCCGCAGCGGCGGCTGATGTACCGCACGACCGTGAAGGGCAGTGCGGCGCCGGTTTGAATCTGCGGCCCCGTCAGTCGAGACGGATGCCGACCTCTTTCACGACCCTGGTCCACTTCTGCAGTTCAGCTTTCAGATAGTCCAGATATTCCTGCGGCGTGTTGCCGACCAGCATCGCGCCTTCGGCCGACATGCGCTGCCCGATATCCGGTGACTTCAATATGCTGACGATCTCGCCGTTGAGTTTGGCGACTATGGGCGCGGGCGTGCGGCCGGGCGCGACCACGCCGTACGTCTGGTCCACGCGATAGCCGCGCAGGCCGGCCTGGTCCATCGTCGGCAGTTCCGGGATGGCGGGCGAGCGTTGCATGGTGGTCACCGCGATGCCGCGCAGCCTGCCGCTTTTGACGTGCGGCAACGCCGTCATCAGATTGCTGAACTGGAGTTGTATCTGGCCGCTGACCAGGTCGGACAGCGCCTGCGGCGCGGCTTTGTAAGGAACGTGCACGACATCGATTTTTGCCATCATCTTCATAAGCTCTGCGGCGAGATGCCCGGCGGTGCCGTTGCCGGCGGAAGAATAATTGAGCTGGCCCGGGCGCTGGCGCGCGAGGGTGATCAATTCCTTGAGTGAAGTCGCCGGCAGGCTGGGATGCAGCACCAGAATGTTCGGCGAGGCTGTCAACTGGGTAACCGGTGCAAAATCGGCGATAGCGTCATACGGCAATTTGGGGATCAGGCTGGGATTGACGGTGTGGTTGGTGGCTATCATCAGTATCGTGTAGCCGTCGGGCGGCGCCTTGGCTACGACTTCGGTGCCGATCACGCCGCCGCCACCCGGCCGGTTATCGACGATGACCGGCTGTCCCCATTTTTCGTTGAGCTTTTGCGCTATCGAGCGCGCGAGGATGTCGCCGCCGCCGCCGGGCGCCAGCGGAATGATGAAGCGGATCGGTTTCGAGGGATAGTCCTGCGCCATCGTGCGGCCGGCACAAAGCAGGATGCCGGCAATGATGATAAGCAATCGTTTCATTTGCGAAACCCCGCGCTAAGTCTTGAGCCGGTAGCCGGTTTTGAAAATCCACCCGACGATGGCGAGCGATACCGCCATGAACAACAGTGCCATCGACAGACTGACTACGACGCCGACATCCGACAGGTCGTAGAAGCTCCAGCGAAAGCCGCTGATCAGGTAGACCACCGGATTGAACAGCGAGACCGTCTGCCAGAAGGGCGGCAGCATGTCGATCGAATAAAAGCTGCCGCCGAGGAAAGTCAGCGGCGTGATGATCAGGAGCGGCACGAGCTGCAGCTTCTCGAAGCCATCGGCCCAGATGCCGATGATGAAGCCGAGCAGGCTGAAAGTCACCGAGGTCAACACCAGGAACAGGATCATCGTCAGCGGATGTTCTATCCGGAGCGGCACGAACAGCGCTGCCGTCGCCAGGATGATGAGGCCGAGCACGATGGACTTGGTCGCAGCCGCCCCGACGTAGCCCAGCACGAGTTCGAAGCCAGAAATCGGCGCCGACAGCAGTTCAAATATCGTGCCGGTGAACTTGGGAAAGTAAATGCCGAACGACGCGTTGGAGATGCTCTGCGTCAGCAGCGACAGCATGATGAGCCCGGGCACGATGAAGGCGCCGTAGCTGACGCCGCCGATTTCGGGGATGCGCGAGCCGATGGCGCTGCCGAACACCACGAAGTAGAGTGACGTCGACAGCACGGGCGAGATGATGCTCTGCATCAGCGTGCGCGCCGTGCGCGCCATTTCAAAATTGTAAATCGCGCGTACTGCGTGCAGGTTCATGCGCGATTCTCCACCAGGGCGTAAACGTTCATGTGCGGTCCTTCACCAGACTCACGAATATGTCTTCAAGCGAGCTTTGCGAAGTGTGCAGGTCCTTGAACTGTATGCCGGCCGCGCCCAGTTCCTTGAGCAGCGCGGCGATGCCGGTGCGATCGTCCTTGGCGTCATAGGTATAGACCAGTTCGCAGCCGTTGCTTCCCAGCGCCAGCTGGTGGCCCGCGAGTTCGGACGGGATGCGCTCCAGTTTGTTCTGCAGCTGCAGCGTCAATTGCTTTTTGCCGAGCTTGCGCATCAACTCGGCTTTTTCCTCGACGAGGATGAGTTCGCCTTTGCTGATTACGCCGATGCGGTCGGCCATTTCCTCGGCTTCGTCGATGTAATGCGTGGTCAGGATGATGGTGACACCGGTCTCCCGCAGCGTGCGCACCAGCTCCCACATGTCGCGCCGCAGTTCGACGTCGACGCCGGCGGTCGGTTCGTCGAGAAACAGGATGCGCGGCTCGTGCGACAGCGCCTTGGCGATCAGCACGCGGCGCTTCATGCCGCCCGACAGCGTCCTGATCATGTTGTCTTTCTTCTCCCACAGCGACAGCTCCTTCAGCACTTTCTCGATGTGAGCGGGCTTGGCAGCGAGGCCGAACAGGCCGCGGCTGAACGATACCGTCGCCCACACCGTTTCGAAGGCGTCGGTCGTCAGTTCCTGCGGCACGAGGCCGATGAGGGCGCGCGCGGCGCGCCAATCGCTGACGATGTCGTGGCCGTCGACTTTGACGGACCCGGCGCTCGCCTTGACTATCCCGCAGATCGTGCTGATGAGCGTCGTTTTGCCCGCGCCATTGGGGCCCAGCAACGCGAAAATCTCGCCGCTGCGGATTTCGAGGTTGATGTTCTTCAGCGCCTGGAAGCCGGAGGCGTAGATCTTGCTGAGACTGGCGACGGAGATGATTGCTGGCATGGAGGCGATGAAAAGTGAAGCCGGAATTCCGCCGGGTTCGGGGCTATGGAGACCGAAAAACGGATCTAAACCTGGTGGCGGTTCGTATGACGCAACGTTCGGGGATTGGAATGCGCGCCTATTTTATCGCATTGCGCGATTGCCTTCCGAAAAACCGGCATGGCACTGCTTGCGCGCCGCGGTGCGGCACTTGTTTACGCCGTGAATCGGTGGGGACGCAGCGCAGCCGGCAGGTTTTTGCTGCAGCGGTGTAGAACGCGGCGCCTGCCTCTCGTTAGGAGCCGTGCCTCAGCATCGACAGAAGATTCATGCAGATGAGATGCGCAATTCGCCGCTTGTCGCGGGGAGCCTGCTGGCGCCGGAGTTGACGGCACAGCGCGCTTGCCACTTTCAGTTCGAGCGGGCGCCTGCGCCTGATCGATAGCGTTCCCCGCGGGATCGATATATTCCCGAATAGATCGCCGGATATTTCTGCAGGGCCTATCAAATCATTCATGTTGCACCTCGACAGGTGTAACGGGTGGTTGTCAGGATGTGCATCGTTCTCAATCACGACCGTTGCGATGATTCTCCACCACGCCAAGCAGGAGTTCTGTTTGCTGACGTACATATACTTGGAATTCTTATTCGGCGTATTCCTGTTGAGGGCGAAAGCATCGGTTTCAAAACCTTTCCATTCCGCCCTGCTTCCCCGCCAATCCTGAGATCGTTTCAAAGAAGCCGGCGCATCTATCTGTTTTTCAGCCGGGAAGTCGGGCGAGTGACGCCCGTTCGGGATATTCAGCGTACCCGTGCGGTGGTAAATAGGCGCCCATATGTGCACCAGCGTACAGAATATTTCCGGGCGGGATTTGTATAGTCCGCAGCAGACCGTCGGAAGTCACGACAGGCGTCGCCACCAGTCCCGGCAAGTCCCGAAGCACAAAATCAGTAAGCCAGCCCACGCACGATTGATTCTGCCGTCCAATTTATTGGAGCAAGCCAATGACGATCACCGACGTTATTCGTGAAGCAGATACCAACCATGTGATTTATTTTTTGCTGAGTTCCTACGTCAATGCCAGCCGTTGCGGCGACCGGCTTAAAAGCCTGCCCGAACGGGTGGCGGCGTTGCCGCTGACCAGCGCGACAGACGTGAAATCGCGGTTCGAAATTCTCATTCTGGAATTGGACGCGGCATCGAAACGGCTGGACGATCAGGCTTGCATCATGCTCAAGGACGCGCTGACTATTTTCGGCACCGCATTAAATCGCCTGCAGTCGCTCGATGGCAGGCGTTACTGGCCGCTGGAGCTTGAAGTCGGGAGCGCAAAAACGCCGCCGCGGGATTTGCGGGAGACCGCCGGCCCGGCGCTTTGACGCTCGTTATGCTGCCAGAGCTCTGGTTGTGCCGCCGGGGCAAAGACACTCATCCACGATTTCCCCGCTTACCGTTTCATGCTCGAGCAGCTCGGCCGTCAGTCGGTCGAGTGCAGTGCGGTGCGCCAGCAGCAACTCGGCGCACTGGCGCTCGATATCCTTGACGATTGCGCGCGCCTCGGTAATTGCTTCGGAATAGATTCCCGACTGGCGTTCGCGTTCCGGCAACCCGGCGTAGCTGAAGGGCCCGATATTCCCGCTGAAACCGAATTCGGTCACCATCCGGTAGGCCATGCTCGACACGTGCTCAAGGTCATTGGCGGCGCCGGTTGAAGCCGTTTTGAGCACCAGCGCTTCCGCACTGCGCCCGCCGAGCAACATGGTCATTCTGTTGCGTAGTTCCGGTTCGCTCTGCAGAGTCACATCCTGCTCGTTGGTCACCAGCGTCACGCCAAGCGCACGGCCGCGTTTGAGGATGCTGACTTTTTCCACCACGCCGACATTGAGCAGCCTGGCGATCAGCGCATGGCCGGCCTCATGCACCGCAATGCGCTGGCGTTCCGCAATGCTGAGCGCCGCTTGTCCGGCTGCGGTCGGTCCGCCCATCAGGTGCTGCTCGAGCACACGCCGGAAGTAATCCGGACTTACGACCGCGGCATCTTCCTTGGCGGCAAGCAGCGCCGCTGTGTTCACGACATTTGCAATCGACGCCGGCGACAGCCCGGCGGAGAGGCGCGCGAGTTGGCGGAAATCTGTTTTACCGTCGGTAAGCAGTCGGGCGGCGTACAAAGTGAACAGCGCTTCGCGCTCATCGACATTCGGCAGCCCGAGATGGCAGGTGCGGTCGAAGCGGCCGGGACGGATCAACGCCGGATCCAGGTTGTCGACGTTGTTGGTGGCTCCCAGCACGACGATCCCCGCTTTGGGCGAGAAACCGTCCAGTTCCACCAGCAGGGCATTGATGATGCGGTTGTTCTCGGTCTCACCGGACGAACTTCCGCCGGAGCGTTTTCCCAGCCCGTCGATCTCGTCGATGAAAATCACGCACGGCGCCTGTCTGCGCGCCAGCGCAAACAGTTTCTTGACCCGGCGCACGCCGACGCCCATGAACATGTCACTGAAATCGCTGCCGGAAAGAGCGATGAAGGGCACCCCTGCCTCGCCGGCTACCGCGCGGGCGAGCAAAGTTTTGCCTGAGCCGAAATGGCCTTCAAGCACGATGCCCTTGGGCGGTTTGGCGCCCAGCCCCGAGAATTTCTGCGGATTCTTCAGGAAAGCAACGATGTCCTCGAGAGCTTCCTTGGCTTCTTCGACGCCGACCACGTCCCGGAACCGCGTTTCCGGCTTGTCGACGTTCTTGAACAGGTTGCTGCCGCGCATCGGGTTCATCTGCAGGATCAGATAGAGGATCAGGAGCGGGCCAAGCAGCGCAAGATATCCGGGGTCAAGCGAGCGCTTGAATGCCGTCAAGGGCGGCGCGGGTGGCTGAATGTCCGCCAGCGAGAACACGGCGGGTGCAGCGGGCGACAACTTGTCCTTCAGGAGTTCCATGATGAGGGGGCGCTGAGTATCGATCCGCACGTAGTAGTGGCCGCCATCGTGGAGGCTGACCAGCGCGTAATCCTTGGAGAGCCCGATGCTCGTGGCCGCGCCGGCCTTGGCGTCCTGCGCGAGAGTGGTGATGTCGCGTTCGGTCGCGAAGAACAGGGCGGAGTCCTTTTCCATCGTAGTCACCAGCGGGTTTTTGCCCAGTTCCGGCGTGTTGATGGTGAACCACACGAGCGCGATGGACGCGGCGAGCGCGAGAAAA
>JAIOOZ010000688.1 GCA_021414185.1 Betaproteobacteria bacterium | reverse complement strand
GTGATGTCCTTGACCGGATCGTACGTCAGCTCGGACAACGCGGCGCTCGTCGCATAACTGCCTGAACCCAGCGTCAACGTATAACCGTCAGCGGGCGCGCGCACTCCCAGCTCGGTCCCCACAACGCCGCCAGCGCCGCCGCGATTGTCGACCACGATGGCCACACCCAATCCGCTGGAAGCTTCCTGCCCCAGCACGCGCGCAATCATGTCGGTGCCGCCGCCAGGTGCAAACGGAACAATCATGCGAATCGGCTTTGCTGGAAAGCGCTCGGTCTGGGCCGCGCAGTTCACGGTTACGAGCATCGCTCCAAGACACAGCAACATGGAAATTGCACGCAGCATTACAGGCCTCGCACGGGAAATGACGGGATGCGCCAGCAGCCAAACGCGGCGCGCCCGGGAATGATAGCGGACAAACCACGGATTCGATATCAGTCCGCGGACGCCGCCGGGACTATTACTGAAATCAACCGTGATGAACCAATCGCCGCACGGCATGCCACCCTCCTGAAGCCCGCGTCGTTTATGCTAAGCTCAATGGTCGGATTTCCCGCCTGCATTCAGCCCTGTTTGCTTCGTCGTCGCACTTTTTGGAGAGCAGCCTTGTCACGCTCTACGCATTGCGTTGTCACCCATTTCCTGTGCATTGCCGCCGCCTGCTGCGGGATGGCCGCCGCACAATCAAGGGCCGACATCTATCCTGCGCGCCCGATCCGCCTCATCGTGCCATTCGCGCCCGGCGGCGGCACGGATATTATCGCGCGCGCGCTGGCGCCGAAAGCCACCGACGCGTTCGGCCAGCCCGTCGTCATCGACAACCGCGCCGGCGGCGGCGGTACTATAGGCGCTGAACTGGCGGTACGCGCCACGCCCGACGGTTATACGCTCTGCCTCGTCTCGACGAGTTACGCGACCAACGCCGCGCTCTTCAAGCTGCCCTACAACCCGATCACCGACATCGTGCCGATCGCACTGATTGGCGAGACGGGTCTGCTCATTTCCCTGCATCCGTCGGTCGCCGCGCGTTCGGTCAAGGAACTGATCGCACTGGCCAAGGCGCGCCCGGACGAACTCAACTATGCATCCACCGGCACTGGCGGCAACACGCATCTCGTTACCGAACTTTTCAATCTTAAGGCGGGCACGCGCATGACGCATGTGCCCTACAAGGGAACCGGCGCGGCCATGAGTGATCTGCTGGGCGGCCAGATTCAACTGATTTTCGGCAGCCTGCCCTCAGTGTTGCCGTTGCACCGCGCCGGCCGTCTGCGCGGTATCGGCATCACGAGCGCCAAGCGCAACGACGCGATTCCCGAGATCCCCGCCATTGCCGAAACGGTGCCGGGTTACGCGGCGACGGTGTGGTACGGCTTGTGGGGACCCAGGGGATTGCCGGCCGGCATCGTCAGCCGCTGGAACACGACCGTGCGGCGCTCGCTGCAATTGCCTGACGTGAAAGAACGTCTGGCAGGCGAAGGCCTCGCGATCGCCGACGGACCGCCGCAGGCTTTTATCGATGTGGTCGAGCGCGACGTCGCTAAATACAGGGAAGTGGTGCGCATCGCGAAGATTAATCCCGTCCAGTAGGAATCGCCGCGGCCTGCGCGGCGTTTCTCTATTCGTCAGACGGCGTGTGCGCGCTTGCGTAATACCCGGCCATTGAGCTGGCCGGTCAGCCGGCCGTCACGCACGCTCCATACCCCGCCCACCATCACCGCCTCTATGCCGGCCGGAAAACAGCGCGGTTCCGCGTAGGTAGCCGCGTCCTTGATCAGCGCCGGATCGAAGACCACCAAATCCGCGCGCCTGCCCGCCTCGATCAGGCCGACATCGGTCAGGCCGAAGGTGCGGGCAGTGAGGCCCGTCATCTTGTGTACCGCGGTCTCAAGCGACAGCAGCCTGCGTTCGCGCACCATCTCGCCCAGTACCCGCGGAAAAGTTCCGTACTGGCGCGGATGCGCCTTGTCTGCATCGATCGCGTCGGAGCCTATCATCGTGTGCTCATGCTGCAGAACGCGCACCATGTCCTCGTCGCAGGAGCCGCGCGTGATGCGGCCGACCTTGCCGCCCTCTTCGAGCAACAGGTCAAGCAGCAGATCGAGATGCGGCTTGCCGCGCTGTGCTGCAGCGTCTGCGAGAGTCAGGCCCTCGAGATCGCGGTTGCCGTCGGTATTCACGGTGGTAATCACGATGTTGCCCCAGCCGACCGCGTTGATGCGGTTCTCCCATCCCGCCAGGCCGGTATCAATGTCGCGAGCAATCCGCTGCCGCACCGCCGGGTCTGCAATACGGGCCAGCATCGCGGGCAAACCGCCCGCCAACACCCACGGCGGCAGCACGGAAGTCATCGTCGACATGCCCGCGATGTACGGATACATGTCGGAGTAGGTGGCGAGCCCGTGGGAGCGCGCGGCGTCGAGCATGCCCAGCGTGAGCTCGACCTTGCCGAAGTTGCGGCTGCCAACCGCCTTGTGGTGGGATATCAGCACCGGAGTGTGCGCGCGCCGGCCGATCTCCAGCGCCTCTTCGACCGAGGCAACCAGTCCGTCCACCTGATCGCGCACGTGCGTGGCGTAAAGCCCGCCATGGCTGCCGACAATGCTTACCAGTTCGGCGAGTTCGTCGGTGTCGGAGTAAATTCCGGGCACGTAGGCAAGGCCGGTCGAGAGACCGAACACGCCGCTCTTCATCGCCGCCGCCACCAGCGCTTTCATGCGCTCCAGTTCGTCGCCTGACGGTGCACGGCTTTCCAGTCCCATCACCGCCGAACGCAGCGCGCCATGGCCTATGAGGGTGGCCACGTTGACACCGATGCCGTCGCGCGCGAGCCGTGCCGCGTAGCCGTCCCAGTCCGGCCAATCCCAGTCGATTTGCGGATGTCCGAAAATCGGCTGCGCGTAATTGATGTAGGCGTCGCGCGAACCCGCGGCAAGCGGAAACGCGGAAAATCCGCAGTTGCCCAGAATCTCCGTCGTCACGCCCTGCCTGGCCTTGGGCTCGGCGCCCGGGCGCGCGAGCAGCGAGATCTCGGAGTGCGTATGCGAGTCGATGAACCCCGGCGCGACGGCCAGCCCGTGGATATCGACCCGGCCGGCAGCGGTCTCGGCTGCAAGGTCTCCCACGCTCGCGATACTACCGTCCCGTATCCCGATGCATCCGCGAAACGCCGGCCGTCCGCTGCCGTCGATAATGTTCGCGTCTTCGAGGATCAGGTCAAACATGCTGAATCGGCCGCTGCGTCTGCAGCATGCCCATACCCGGCTTGCATGATGCTTCTCCCAGCGCATCGATCGCTGGAAATATTCCGTTCATTGCATACCCTGTGAAAATCTGACGGGATATTACCATCCCGCATCCTGCGGGAAAAACTTAAGGGGCAGGCTTGCCCCGAAATCAACCCGCCCGGATCCCACTTATAAATCGGGGAACGTCGTTCAAACAAACGGGACCACTTCCATATAAGTTATTATCAGGCTCGATTCTTAGGGCAGGCATTGGCTGCTTCTGGTGAGTAGTCAGGCCATTTTGAGAGGATAACCGTCATGGGTCAAAAGTTGCTAAGTCGCGTGAAAGAAAAATCCGCATGGAAAGCAAACGATCTCCGCAATGACAGCTCTTGGATTTATATGTTGACCCCAGAGGAAATTTCAGAAATCAGAAGCGCAGTTTCAATCGTTCAGCAAAAAAAACTTTCACTACAGGAAATTGAAAAGGGCAATTTTGAGATACCTCTGTTCTCCAGAACGCTTGAAAAAGTATGGGGTCAGTTGGAGAACGGGACAGGATGTGCACTCGTGCGAGGACTCCCCGGTAAAGAGTTCTCGACCGAGCAGATGGGAATAATTTTCTGCGGCGTAGGGAAATACCTGGGCCAAGCAATCACGCAGAATGCGCAGGGTGACCTTCTTGGACATGTTCGGAATGAAGGGCTCAAGTACGGGGAGAAAGATGTACGTGGTTACCAAACGAGCGCGAAACTAAGGTTTCATTGCGACAATTGTGATGTCGTTGGGCTCATGTGCGTCCGACCAGCAAAGAATGGCGGGGTAAGTCAAGTAAGTAGCTCTATGGCTATTTATAACCAGATTTTGGAGGAACGACCTGATTTATTAGATACCCTTTATGAGGGATTCCATCACGACTTAAGAGGTGAGCAACAAGCTGGTACTCTGCCAGTTACGCAGAACAAGATTCCGGTTTTCAGCTATTACGATGGGGAACTTAGCTGTAGATATGTCGGAAGCACGATTTATCTGGCAGCGAAGCGCACAGGTTACGTTTTTTCAGAACCGGAAGCCTCTGCTTTAGAGATATTCGAACGGTTAGCAGAATGTGGTGAACTGCGCTATGACATGGATATGCGGCACGGAGACATGCAATTTTTGAATAATCATGTGACGCTTCATTCGCGCACCGCTTTCGAGGATCATGAAGACCCTAAACAAGGCAGGCACCTGTTACGGCTTTGGTTGAATTGTCAGACCAAACGACAGTTGGCCCCAGAGTTTAAAGATCGTTTTGGCGCAGGTTCTGGCATGGGAATTCCTGCGCCACAAGCGACCACGAAGATTTGATTAAGGGGGCTAAATTGATGGCGCAAATGTCGCGGCCAATTTTGGTTCTCTCTTTGCTGTTGTTGGCAATCTCACCGATTAACCTCTTTGCGCAGTCATATCCGCTACGGCCAGTCAGGTTGGTAGTGCCGTTTGCACCTGGCGGGCCTACTGATATTCTCGCCCGCGCTATTGCTCAGAAGCTTACCGAGCAATGGGGGCAGCAGATAATCATCGACAATCGCCCCGGCGCAGCTGGAAATATTGGCGCTGACCTAGTTGCGAAAGCCCCAGCCGACGGTTACACGCTTTTGATGGGGACGGTGGCTACTCACGGCATCAATCCGGGGCTATACAAGAATATTCCCTTTGATGCAGTCCAAGATTTTTCGCCAATCTGTCGTGTTGCGGCTGTCCCTAACGTTCTAGTGGTTCATCCGTCAGTGCCAGTTAATACGGTAAATGGACTGATTTCTCTTGCGAGGAAAAGGTCCGGTCAATTGAACTACTCTTCGTCTGGAAGTGGCACCGCCTCTCATCTAGCGGCTGAGCTTTTCAAGACCATGGTTAAAGTCGAGATCGTCCATATTCCTTACAAGAGCGCTGCTCCAGCCGTAACTGCAGTAATTAGTGGGCAGGTGCATGTCTCTTTCGCAAGCGTTGTTCCAACCATTCCTCATTTGAGAGAAAGCAGGCTTAGAGCGTTGGGCGTTACCACGGTTGGCAGGATCTTGTTGCTTCCTGAGGTTCCGTCGATCAGTGAGGCGGGTGTTACTGGCTATGAATCGGTGGGATGGACGGGGTTGCTAGCCCCCGCTAAAACGGCGGAGGAAATTATCTCTAAAATTAACCACGACATCGTAGCGATATTAAATGGGCAAGAAATGCGTAAGATGCTCGAGAACAGCGGCGCTGTTGTTGTAGCTAGCAAACCCGGTGAGTTCGGGGTATTTATTAAATCAGAGATAGCGAAATGGGCGAAGGTTATCGAAATTTCGCAGACGCGGCTCGACTAACCTTGACAGAGCTAATTGCAGAACGGCTTACTTAGCAGAATAATGACGGGCTTAGACGGTATGGGCTTCGTCCGTTTTTCTGGGCACTTCCACTTAGCCACCAAAACTCCGCTCAAACTGAAGAAACGCGGGATCTTGCAATCAAACATCTTGTTAATTGCATAATACCTTGCGCGTCTATCGGCGCTGTGTCTTAGGCCTGCCTTAGCAGCAGTTGCGTGAGTTCGCTGGAATCTTCTATCCGCTCCAGTTCCGCGACGGTTTCAGCAATTCGGCGCGCCGTTTCCGGCGCAAACGATCTGCCGGCGAGCTCCATGAATTTCGCGTCGATTTCCGCCGCGCTCATCGGATCTTCGTGGCTGCCTTTGCGATAAAGCACCTGCGCTTCCAGTTTTTCTCCGTTGCGGCAGACCACCACCGCCCGGCATGCGACGCGAAACTTGCCGCCGTCCGCATCAAACGCGGGCTCGAGTTCGACCTGCACGCGCCGGACAAATTCGAGGATCACCGGGTCGCGCATCTTGTCTTCGGTGAACTGCTCAACCGTCGCGCGCCGCTCGAGCGCCATCACCGCCATGCCATAGCGCAAATTCATTTGCGACGCGAGCACACCCTGGATTTTCGCGGGATCGTATTCCCAGCCGCAATGATGCAGGGTGTTGGTGCTGACGTGCGCCGTCACGCTCTCGATGTCGTCCGCCGTGAGATTGTGTTTGCGCATGATGTCGTCTAGCGCGGCCATCGCCGTGATGCTGCCATTGGAAGCCGGCGCGGGCTTGAAGCCGACTCTGAGTATTTCCCAGCGCTTGCCCAGTTCGGAGATGAGCGGCCCCGTCTGATATTCGCCGACCAGCGAACTTAAAAATCCGCCGTAGCCGGCTTCCAGCACGTCCGGGATGCCGGTGTAACCGAGACGCGCGAGCTTCGCCGCATACACGCCGCTTTGCGCAGCTCGCCCCGAGTGAAACGCCTTGGTCATCGCGCCTTCCTGCACGGCCATCAGCCCCGCGCCTTGCGACCCGGCGATGCCCAACGCATGTTTGGTTTGCACTGCGTCGAGATGCAACAGGCGCGCCGCAGCGGCAGCGGCGACAAACACGCCCGACGTGCCCTGGTTGTGAAAGCCGCGCGCGAACATTCCACCCTTGCCCGCCAGCCCTACACGGACGCCGCATTCGTAGCCCGCGGCGAGCGCCGTGATGATGTCGCGGCCCGACACGCCGCCGTTCGCTTCGGCCAGCGCCAGCACCGCGGGCACTGCGACCGAGCCCGGATGCAGCGTCGCCTCGATATGAATTTCATCAAGCTGAAAAGCGTGCGCCGAAGCGCCGTTGATCAGCGCCGCGTGCGACGCCGAGGTGCGCTGCGCGAAACCGAACGCCGCCGACTGCTGCGCGCAATTTTCCTCCATCAGCATCGTTGCGAGTTTGCGCACCGGCTGCAGCGTCGCGCCGAAAATGCAGCAGCCCAGCGTATCCAGCACGCAGGTCTTCGCCTTTTCAACGACCGCGGCAGGCAGGTCTTCAAATTTTAGTGCGGAAGCAAATTCCGCGAGCTGGCGCGTGGCGCCTGCAGCGGCGGTACCACCGTGAGGGTTCGAATTCATGATTTCCGCGAGGCACAGGATTTTTTTGGAAAATGATTTTAACGCTGAAAAGATCCTTTTGTCGCCTGCAACGCCGCGCCGTTGATTTTTTGGTTACCATAGACGCAAACAACAAAGGGGGGCACGCCATGCAGAGATGGAAATGGTCCGCGATGCGCGCAGTCGCGCTGATCGTCCTGACCGGCGCGGGAATGTTCGGGACATCCACGCCGGCCGCCGAGCGCCCGCTCGTGATGGGTCCCAATGCGGGGGTGTCCGCAGGCCATCCGCTGACGACCGCGGCCGCGTTCGAAATACTCGTGCGCGGTGGCAATGCGTTCGACGCCGGCGTCGCGGCGCTGCTGGTCGGCGGCGTCGTCGAACAGGACCTTTACAGCCTCGGCGGCGAAGCGCTGGTGCTCGTTTATCCGCGCAAGAGCGGCAAAGTCGTTTCAGTCGTCGGCCAGGGCTGGGCGCCGAAAGGCGCGACCATCGATTGGTACACGAGCCGCGGCAAGACGCTCAATGGCAAAGGACTCGATCCGGCGGTGATCCCCGGCGCGTTGCACGCGGCGCTCACCGTGCTCGAACGCTGGGGCACCATGAGTTTCGAGCAAGTGTCGGCGCGCGCGATCGAGTACGCGGAGCGCGGCTTTCCCTTGCGCCCGCGCACCGCGGCCGCGATCAAAAATCAGCTGAAGTTCATCGAGCAATGGCCGGAGAACCGCGCGTACTGGCTGAAGCCGGACGGCTCGATGTACACGCCCGGCGATACGCTCAAGTTTCCGACACTTGCGAACACCTTGAAACGCATGGTCGCTGCCGAGCGCGCCGCGAAAGGCAAAAGCCGCCAGGCCGGCATCGTCGCCGCGCGTGACCGCTTTTATAAAGGCGACATCGCGCGCGAGATGACCGCCTTCCTCAAGCAGAACGGCGCGCCGTTCGAGCGCGCGGATTTTGCCGAATTTTATGCCCGGGTCGAAGCGCCAGCGATGACGACGTATCGCGGCTTCGAGGTATACAAACACGCGTTCGGCAGCCAGGGGCCGGTACTGTTGCAGGCGCTCAACATTCTCGAAAATTTCGATTTGAAGTCGATGAAGCTGAACAGCGCCGAATATCTGCACACGGTCGTTGAAGCGTTGAAGCTCGCCTATGCGGATCGCGATACGTACTACGCCGATCCCGATTTCGTGCAGGTGCCGGCGCAAGGATTGCTCTCGAAGGATTACGCGAAAGAACGCGCAAAGCTGATCGATCCGAAGCGCGCGATTCGCACCTTCGTCGCGGGCGATCCGCTGCCGTACGATTCCAAAGTGAAGGAATGGAAGTACTGGGTCGCCAACATTCGCGAAGAGCAGAAACCCGACGCGCCGCTGCCCGACGCGGAACCGGTTGCGGGCGCCATCAAGGATACGACGCATATCGCGATCATCGATCGCGCGGGCAATATTTTCGACAGCACGCCGAGCGGCGGCTGGATTCCGGGCGCGGTCATACTCGGCAAAACGGGCATCGGCATGAGCATCCGCGGCGAGCAGTTCTGGCTCGATAACACACGCGCGGCGCAACTGCGTCCGCGTTCGCGCCCGCGCTATACGCTGACTCCGGGCATCGTGCTGCGCAACGGCGAGCCGTTCATGGCGCTAGGCAGTCCGGGCGGCGACAACCAGGAACAGACCGTGATCCAGGCGTTCCTCGACATCGTCGAATTCTGGCCCGACTGGTACCCGAACGTGCATACGGCTTTCGAGTGGCCGCGCGTGCAGACGCTGCATTTTCACGGCTCGTTCTGGCCGCACCACGCGGGCTTGAACGTGCTGAACGTCGAATCGAACATTCCCGATGCGATCATCGACGAGCTGAAAGCGCGCGGCCACAACGCGCAGAAAATCCGCCCCTACAGCATGAACGGCTGCGCGACCGTCGTCATGATAGATCCCGCTACCGGCAGCCGGATTGCCGGCGGCGAGCGGCGGCGCGACTGCTACGCGATCGCGTACTAAGCGGCCGCGAGGGCGGCCCGCCGGCGACCGCCGCGCTCGCGGTAGATCAGCAATAAAACTATGCTGACATTGAGCAGGTTCCATGCGGTGCCGTTGAGAAACGCGGCACGATAAGAACCCGTCAAATCGAAAATCGCGCCCGACATCCAGCCGCCTAATGCCATCCCGCACAGCGTCGCCA
>JAIOOZ010000687.1 GCA_021414185.1 Betaproteobacteria bacterium | reverse complement strand
CGCGCGCGAACCGGCGCGGATGACGCGCCAGGCAGTTCATAGGCATGGACGTCACCTGTGGCGTCGATCTGATAGCGCAACAGGCAGCCAACGCCACCCAGGGCCATCAGGGCGTCGCAGTATTCGACCACTTCTACTGGACAATCCTGTTGCCCCGCCAGTCTCACCAGTTCCACGGTGACGTCGATTGCCATTACCGCGTTACTTCCACAGTCAGTGCACGCGGCCGGTTCAGCGTGCTCGATGCGGATTTCGCCGCATGCCGCGCAGCGCCAGCCCTTCGCGGACACCAGATTGCGGGCCAGCAGAAGGGTGTCGGCGCGCCGTTGCCGGAGGGCGTCGAGGCAGGCGGCTGCGCCTGCCACCGCCAGCCCCTGCGTTTGAATTCCCTCAACAAAGCGTGCCGCCACCGCCTGCGATTCCTGCTCCTCCCACTCGATGAATGCCGACAGCGTGGCGGCGACGACATCCTCGCGAGTGTCGCGGCTTGCGGCGGGAATGGTATCCACCAGTTTGGCCGCGATGGATTTGGGCAGCGCGCGGCGTATCTCCCCGGTCAGGCGCGGGTCGCCCGCCAGAATCAGATGTGTATGCCCACCGGCCGCCATGAGGCGCCCGAGCAACTCGACCTGTTCCTTGAGAAAGCGCGAGGTGCGTTCCCTACGGTGGCTTTCGTAGTGCGATTTCGTCCACTCCCGGCCGACGCGCTCGCGCAGTTCGGGTTGCATGGTCCACGCCTGCACCGTGGCAGCGCCAAGGTTGACCTCGAGGATACGCACCGCGGTCCGGGTCGCCAGCAATACGGTGTAGCGATGGTAGGTATCCTTCAGTTCCATGAGGTGAAAAAGGTTGGGCGTGGGGTAAATGGCAAGCCAGTCCGGCAGCGGCGCGGCGAACTGCATCGGCAGAAAGAAGGCGCCGCCGCGAAAGTGACGGCTGAATATGGCGATACCCCTGGCGTCGGGACGCAATTTTTCGGCCAGGTAAGAATCAATCTGGCCAATTGCGGCGTTAAAGTCCGTGCGCGCGCCTTCGTCAAGACTGCCGCGCAAGGCCAGTGCGCGTTCTGCAAGCACCTTGCGGTAGCTGGCCGCTCCCTGGTCCAGATTGAGATAACAGCTCACAAAAGGGGCTGCTGTCTCGTCCACGCAGGCCAGCACGGCAATGTGGCGCCGAAGTTCGTCAAGCGTAGTCAGTCGTTCCATGCAGTTCTCCTATAGAAATCTACTGCGCTGTCTTGAGCGCGGCAATTCGCTCTGTAAGCGGTGGGTGGGTCATGAACAGGCGGTTGATGCCGCTGCCCCCGCCGCCGGCGATACCGAAGGCGGCCATCTTGTCGGGCAGCGGCTGCGGATGCATGGCATTCAGGCGTTCCAGCGCGGCAATCATATTTTGCCGCCCGGCCAGACTGGCGCCGCCACGGTCGGCGCGGAACTCTCGCTGGCGCGAGAACCACCTGACGATGATGGATGCGAGGACGCCCAGTACCAGTTCGGCGACGATCATGGTGACAAAAAAGGCCGGTCCATGCCCGCGCTCGGTCTTGAACACGACCTTGTCCACCAGGTGGCCGATGACGCGGGACAGGAACATCACGAAGGTGTTCACCACGCCCTGTATCAGCGCCAGTGTCACCATGTCGCCATTGGCGGCGTGCGCTACTTCATGCCCCAGCACCGCCTCGGCTTCCTTGCGCGTCATCTGTTGCAACAAGCCGCTGGAGACGGCGATGAGCGAACTGTTCTTGCTCATGCCCGTGGCAAAGGCGTTGACCTCGGGCGAATCGAAAATGCCGACCTCGGGCATTTTGATGCCCGCTTCCGCGGAATATTTGCGAATGGTTTCCACCAGCCAGAGTTCGGTCGAGTTCGATGGCACATCAATCACATGCACGCCCATCGACTTCTTCACGGACCACTTCGAAATGGCAAGCGAGATGAATGAGCCGCCGAAGCCCATCACCGCCGCAAAAATCAGCAACGACGTGAGATTAAGACCGTTGGCGTTGAGGTAAGGCTCCACGCCCAGCAGGCGCATGGTGACGGACAGCACCAGTACGATGGCAAGGTTGGTGGCAAGAAAAAGCGCGATGCGTTTCATCGTCGGATTCCTTCAGTCGTTGGGCGCGTCGGCAGCATCGCCTGGTGGCGAGCGCAGCGGTTTCAGCCTTCTTTGCCGGACGTTCTCCTTCATGCGATCAGCGCGTTTGGCGACGTTGCGTCCGGCGCGTTCCGCTGCCCGGTCAATGACGGAGTACAACTCGGCGCCGATATCTTCGATCAATACCTGTGGTGCGTGCTTCAAATGAATCTGTATCCGGCAGAATTTATCCTCGCCACCGCGCGGACCGTTGGCATCTCCCACCAGTACCGCCACCCGCACGATCCGCTCGCTGCTTCGGGTAAGTGCGAAGCGCAGCCTGCGCTCGGTGTGGTCCATGAGCGCCGCGGTAAGCGGAAAACCCGAACCCTTGATGTCAATGCGCATACTTGTCTTCCTTGTTGGTCGATGCACGAAGACGCACTCTAGAGACGGCCGATCATGTTGTAAAATCGATTTATATACACAAAATACTCGAATAAACCGATACATTTATTCAGCAGACCTTAAGTTTTCCCGTGAAGTCTGAAGATGTCCCGAGGCGTGGGGTGTCGCACGCGGACAGACGAGCCAGAGGTAATGGGCGAACTGCGGGCCGATCGAGTTACCGGCCGCGACTCAATCAGCGCGAACAGCCGGCTATGGGCGAGAGACCGTCCGGGTGCGCCGAACCGGAAAACGCGACGATTCCGCGACACTCATCGCGCCGAGGTGGTGCGGCGCATGCCGATGCCGCGACCGCAGCATCGCGTGGCGATAATGCGGAGAAATTATTCGCATAGCCGTGAGGTCCCGCGCACTATGGCCGCTCACGCTCCCGGCTTTGGACGCCAGAGCAGGCTCGCGGCGATCGATATCGCAAGAATCGTGAAAACGGTGCCGAGCATCCACGGAATGGGGATTTTGTAAAA
>JAIOOZ010000648.1 GCA_021414185.1 Betaproteobacteria bacterium | reverse complement strand
TAGCCCACGATGAATGCCGCGCCGATGCCGAGCGCACGCCACGCCGGTCTCGGCCGGGACGGGAGCGCTGCTGTTGTCAGGATTGATTGCATAGTCGGGAAATTCTACGCGCATGGCCCCGCGCCGGGGCGTTTCCGCGTTACCGGTGCATTACTCCGGGCTGATGCCCGCCTGCTTTGCCACCCGCTGCCATTTTTCGATCTCGGCTTTGATAAAGGCGGCGTGCTGCTCGGGCGAGTTGCCGATGGGATCGGCGCCGCGCTCCAGCAGGTCCTTGCGGATCGCCGGGTCGTTTAGCACTTTCACCAGCGTGCCGTTCAGCTTGTCCACTATCGGGCGCGGCAGGCCGGCGGGGCCTATCCAGCTGAACCCGCTGCTGACCACAAAGCCCGGCACGCCGGCTTCCTGCATCGTTGGCACATCAGGCACGGTCGGCGAACGCGTCTCGCCGCACTGCGCGATCATGCGCAGCCGCCCTGCACGGACATTCGAAATCACCACCGGAATGCTGGCAATAGTCATCTGCACGTGGCCGGCGATGGCATCCACCGTGGCCGGCGCAACGCCTTTGTACGGCACGTGCACGAGTTTGATATTGGCCTGCGAGTTCAGCAGTTCGCCCGCCAGGTGCGCAACCGTGCCGGGCCCCGCGCTCGAGAAAAATATCTGTCCCGGCCGCGCGCGTGCCAGCGCGATCAGCTCCTTGACGTTTTTCACGGGGAGAGATGGATGCACCACCACTGCGGCCGGGATGTCTACGACGAGGCCGAGCGGCGTAAAGTCCCGCACCGTGTCGTACGGCAGATTCTTGATCAGCGCCGGATTGAAAAAGAAACTCGCCGCAACTATCGCCGTCGTGTAGCCGTCGGGCGGACTCTTGGCCGTCATGTCGGCGCCTATCACCCCGCCCGCGCCCGCCCGGTAGTCGAGCACGAACTGCTGGCCGACCAGCTCGCCCATCTTCGGCGCAATGACGCGAAACACGATGTCGCTGTTGCCGCCGGGTGCTGCCGGATTGATGACACGGATCGGCTTGCTGGGGTAAGTCTGTGCTGCGGCAGGCGTTGCCAACGCGAGCAGCGCAACGAACCCGCTCCCCGCGACGACGCAAACATTCAGCATGAACTTCTCCTCGCATGGCGGCGCATCCCGTGACGGCCGGCGCGTTCTATTTGGTTTGACCAAGCACAGTATATCGCGGCGCCGCTGTGCGCAGCCGCGGCAAACGCTACAATACGCACTTCGGCCGGCCGCATGCCTCCGCCGCGCTGCCAGAACAACAAAGCCACGAGGATTTTTTGATGAAACCTGCTGATTCCGCACTCAGCCGCACTGGCGGGCAACTGTTAGTCGACGCGCTCAAAGTGCACGGTGTCGACATGGCTTTTGGCGTTCCGGGTGAAAGCTATCTTTCGGTGCTCGACGCGTTGTATGAATCGCGCGATGACATCAAGTTCGTGATCTGCCGCCAGGAAGGCGGCGCCTCCAACATGGCGGAAGCCTATGGCAAGCTCACCGGGCGTCCCGGCATCTGTTTCGTCACGCGCGGTCCCGGCGCGACCAACGCCAGTATCGGCATTCACACCGCATTCCAGGATTCGACACCGCTGATACTGTTCATCGGCCAGATCGACAGCGAGTACACCGAACGCGAATCGTTCCAGGAAATCGACTACCGCCGCATGTACGGGCAGATGGCGAAGTGGGTCGCGCAGATCGACCGCGCCGACCGCGTGCCTGAAATGGTCAGCCACGCTTTTCATCTCGCCGTGTCCGGCCGTCCCGGCCCCGTGGTGCTGGCACTGCCGGAAGACATGCAGACGGCAATGGCGACCGTTCCCGACACCGCGCGCTATCAACGCGTCGCCGCACACCCGGGCGCTGACGACATGCTGAAGCTGCGCGACATGCTCGCGCACGCGCAGCGTCCTTTCGTCATGGTCGGCGGCGGCGGCTGGAACAAAAAAGCCGGCGACGACATGCAGGCTTTCGCCGAAGCCAATGCGCTGCCGGTGGCCTGCACTTACCGCTGTCAGGATCTGTTCGACAACCGCCATCCGAATTATGTCGGCGACGTCGCTGTAGGCATGAACCCCGCGATGGAACAACGCATACGCAACGCCGACTTGCTGGTCGCAGTGGGGCCGCGGCTTGGCGAATGGACGACGATCAATTACACGCTGATCGATATTCCGCGGCCGAAACAGAAATTCGTCCACATCCACACCGGCGTCGAAGAGCTCGGCCGCGTCTATCAGGCCGATCTCTTGATCAACTCGGGCATGCCCGAGTTCACCGCCGCGGCACGTGCCCTCGCGCCAGTAAAAGCGTCATGGGCTGATGCGACCAAAACCGCGCGCGCTGAATACGAAGCGTGGCAAAAACCGGTCAACGTGCCGGGCACGCTCAATATGAGCGAAATAATCCTCTACCTGCGCAAACGTCTGCCGCCGGACTCCATACTCACCAACGGCGCCGGCAATTTCACGTTGTGGCCGCACCGCTTCTATCAGTACACCGGCTTTCGCACGCAACTGGGGCCGACCAGCGGTGCCATGGGCTACGGCGTCCCGGCGGGTGTCGCCGCCAAGCTCGTGCATCCGGACCGCCCGGTCATTACGTTCGCGGGCGACGGCGACTTCCTGATGAACGGCCAGGAACTGGCGACCGCCGCGCAATACGGCGCGAAAGTGATTTTCCTCGTCATCAACAACGGCACGTTCGGCACCATACGCATGCACCAGGAAAAGCACTATCCCGGGCGCGTCAGTGGTACCAGCCTCGTCAATCCGGATTTCGCGGCGCTCGCACGCGCTTACGGCCTGCACGGTGAAATCGTCGAGAAAACCGCCGACTTCGAAGCCGCGTTCGAGCGTGCCTGGAACGCCAAGACCGCTGCGCTGCTGGAATTGCGCATCGACCAGGATGCCATCTCGCCGCGCACGACCCTGTCGGCGATTCGCGCTGAAGCACTTAAAAACCAAAAACACTAGCCACAGAGAACACAGAGGGCACAGAGAAATGCGGGGTTAGATTTCATAACCGCAAACTCCTGGATTTCTCCTCCTCTGTGAACTCTGTGACCTCTGTGGCAAATGCTTTTTGAACAAGGCCTGCCTTAACTCATGCTCAGATACATAAACGAAAAAGAAGTCGCGCAGATCCTGACGATGCCGAAGACCGTCGAGCTCGTCGAAG
>JAIOOZ010000250.1 GCA_021414185.1 Betaproteobacteria bacterium | reverse complement strand
AGAGTTTCCGCGATGGCGGGAATTTCCGGCACCACCGTCGAACGGGCCGCGCCGGTCACGGCCAGCCCCCTGACTTTTCCGCTGCGCACGTGCGGCAATGAAGTGATCAGGCTCGCGATATATAACTGCGTTTGACCGGCGATCAGGTCTATCATCGCCGGCGACGAGCCGCGGTACGGCACGTGCACCATCTTGATGCCGGCCATCTGGTTGAATATTTCGTTCGCAAGGTGTCCGCCGCTGCCCGCGCCCGCCGACGCGAAATTGAGCCGGCCCGGCTGCGCCTTGGCAAGCGTGATCAATTCCTTGACCGTGCGTACCGGCAATGCGGGATGAATGTTGAGCAGCAGCGGCTGCAGCGCGATCTGCGAAATCGCCGCAAAATCCTTCAGCGTGTCGTACGGCAGCTTGGGGTACAGCGACGGATTGATCACGTGGCTGCCGTATGCCAGCAGCAGCACATAGCCATCGGGCGCGGCCTTCGCCACGGCGTCGGTGCCGACCACGCCGCCCGAGCCCGAGCGGTTCTCGACCACGACTTGCTGCCCCATCGACGCCGACATTTTGCCCGCAACCAGACGGGCAATAATATCGGCGCTCCCGCCGGCGGCGGTCGACACCACCATGCGTATAGGCTTGGCGGGATAGCCTTGGGCGCTCACCACCGGCGCCGTCACAACCACTCCCAGCGCCAGCGTAATTCCGTAACCGTGGCTTCTCATCGAACGCTCCTCCATTATTCTGTGGCGCCGCCGCGGGTTACGCGGCCAGCCTGCTGCGGATGACAAACTGGAAAGTGCCGCCGTGCCGGTAATAAGCGATTTCCTGCAACGTATCCAGCCGCACCAGCAGCTTGATGCGCGCGGTCGAGCCGTCTGCCCGCGTGACGGTGCAACCGAGTTCATGGCGCGGGCTCAAATCGGCGCCCAGATCGTCCATGTCGAATATTTCGCTGCCGTCGAGCTGCAGCGTCTTGCGGGTCGCGCCGCCCGTGAACTGCAAAGGCAGCACGCCCATGCCGA
>JAIOOZ010000249.1 GCA_021414185.1 Betaproteobacteria bacterium | reverse complement strand
ATTCAAGGAAGAAACCAAGCCTGCGCAACATTTCCGGGCCATCCTCGCAGCCGCGGTCAAGCGCGCCGAGGCCGCAGGCGACGCCTATGATCCCGGCGTTACGCTTAAAATGGGGAACGTTTTCAGACATGCGGGTTTACGGCGTACATGCTCAGGCAGTACCGGAGTGAGCTTGCGGCTGACCCTTCGGTAATGCAGCTATTTTCACTTCGGATTGCATCAATTACTGGTGCATAGCTGCCCGCCCTGCACTGCTTATGTTGGCAGAGCACGGCCAGCCTCCGGCAATTGCCCGGATGGCCGGCCGCAAGTCCAGACTTAGACGGGAGGACGACGCCCCATGACGCCAAAAACGAGCGCAAGAATAATGCCGATGACGGCGCAAATCCAAGCGAGATTTACCGCGGTGCCGGCGATGCCGCTGAAACCCAGAACGGCGGCGATCAGCGCGATGACAAAGAATGTTACGGCCCAAGAGATCATGTGAGACTCCTTCTCAATATTGAGATTAACGCAAACGAAATTCGGTTCACGCTATGACGCAGGCGAAACGTTTGAAAACGACCGCACTACGGCATGGAAGAACGTTACAGCAAACGTCCACGGGCGTATGTTCGCTAACACACAGTGCCGCATGGAGCGGGAGCTTGAACCGCCGCGCATTCTTCGCGCTGCAGAAACAAAAAGGGCCCGCATCGCTGCGAGCCCTTGTCTTTGATGGCGGCCGCCTTATTTTTTAAGCATCAGCTTGACCAGCGCGTCGGCGCGCGGCTGGCGGTTCAGAGTGCGGCAGGTCTCGATGACAGCTTCATACTGAGGAATGGGAATCGGCAGGCCGGGATCGATACCGCGGATGCGGCGCACTTCTTCCTCGAAATCCCAGATGAATTCGCGGCCGGTCCCCTGCAGCGTGTGGCTTTTGCCGTCCTTGGTGAAAATCGTGATGCGCGGGCCAAACAGCGTCATCGTCGGCGACGGGATGATCGTCACGCGGTTCGTCAGTTCCATTACTTGCGGCGGATCGTCGGCGCGCGAACTCTGCGGCGCCCAGTCGCCCAACATCGGGAAGCTGCGCGTGATGGCGGCGTAGGCGAGATGGTACGCAGTGCTGCCGGGTTGTCGGTTGGTATCTTCGCGGCGCACCGCAAATGCCGGACTCGGATACTGCGTCTCCAGCCAGTTCACCACGGCTTCTATGCGATCGATGTTCTCGGGCCGGATATCGTTGTCCTTGCAGAGCTTTGCCGTCACATCGACGTGCGCGATGTTGTAGCCCGAAATCGAATAGATGCGGTAGAGCGTTTCGAGAAATATCCAGTCCTTGCCGAGGTTGGCGGTGATTTTTGCGAGGCTCGCGTGCGTGTCGCCGGTAAAGCTATAGGTCAGTTTGCCCTGGTTGTTGCCGACATACGCGTGATAGAAACCGGCGTCACCTTCGAGCACGGTCTCGCCGCCCACATGCCCCTGGCGCGCGAGCGCCACGGCCAGCATGGAGTTACGCACTGCAGCGCCTTCGCGCAATGCCTTGCCGCCGCTGCGCGCGCCTTCGACGTTGCCGCTGGCGAGGCTCGCGCACAGCGCGATGGTGCTGTTCATCTGGTCTTCGTCGAGTTTGAATATCTTGGCGGCCGCAATCGCGCCGCCGAACACGCCGAATATCGGACTCGCATGAAACCCGCGCGCCGCCAGCGTCGGAATGAATTCCGCAGCAAGACGCTCCATCACCTCATATCCCGCCGCAACCGCGGTAATGAATTCCTTGCCGGATGCGCCCGCTTCTTCGGCCGCCGCCAGCGCCGCCGGCGGCACGCTGGTGCCCGGGTGCATCAACATGCGGAACGTGTCCCACTTGCCGCCTGAAAACGCCATTTCGGCATTGGCAAACGCGGCGCCGCCCTTGGTGACTTTCTGGCCACTGACCAGGATGGTCGCGCCGCGCTTCACGCCCTCTTCTTCGTCGGTCATGAGCTTGACCGCATCGCGGCCCGGCTTGGTCTGCGAGCCGATCAATATCGACGACAGGCAGTGCAGCGTGACGCCTTTCGCACGGTCGATTACCGCCGGCGGCAGGTCTTCGTACTTGAGACCTGTGATCCAGCGCGCAAGCTGGCGACTTAACGATGCCATGTTGTTGCTCTCCTCATTGCCGGAATGCTATTGAAAGACGCGCTGCGACGCACCTTGTGCCCTGCGCGAATTGTCCCGCACAAAATAATACCGGGCAACCGGAGTAGTTCTATATTGAAAAACCGGTAGCCAGGCAACCAAAGACAGTTGCTACCGCAGCGTTTGCCGTTCGATTACGGATTCAACTGGATGTTGGCCTCTTTCAGCACTCTTGCCCACTTCTGCGACTCGCTGTCGATGTGCGCAACTAGCGCGGCCGGCGTGCTGGCTTCCGGTTCGGCGCCCTGCCGCAGGAACTTGTCCTGCACCTCTTTGGCCGCGAGCGCCGTAACAATAGCCCGGTTGAGCCTGGCGGCAATTTCCACGGGCAAACTGCGCGGCGCCATGACGGCCCACCAGCCGACTGCCTCATAACCGGGCACGCCTGATTCGGCGATCGTCGGCACCGCGGGCACAACCTGCGAGCGTTTGGCTGAAGTCACGCCCAATGCGCGGACTTTGCCCGATCCCACCAAAGACACGGTCGAAAGAATGGCGGCCATCTGCAGCGGAACCTGGCCACCCATCAAATCGGTCAGCGCGGGCCCCGTGCCGCGATAGGGAATCGGGTTGATGTTGATGCCCGCCATCTTTTTCAGGAGTTCACCCGCCAGATGCGTCAGGTTGCCGACGCCGCCGGTTGCATATGCAAGCGAACCCGGCTGCGCCTTCGCGGCTGCAATCAGCTCCTGCAGTGTGGCTATGGGAACGCCGGGGTTCGCAAGCAATATGAACGGTGCTTTGGCGACCAGCGAGACCGCAGAGAAATCCCGCTTAGGTTGATAAGGTGGATCTGGTTGAAGCGCGGTATTGTACGAAAAAGAGGCCGGCACCAGCAGCAGCGTGTAACCGTCGGGCGCCGATGATTTGGCTACCATCGTGATTGCAATCGCGCCATCTGCACCGGGCCGGTTGTCGACGACGACTTGCTGGGCAAGATCGTCGGTCAGCTTCTGGGCAAGAATTCTCGCGACGATATCGTTGGCGCCCCCGGGCGCGAATCCGACCACGAGTCTGATGGGACGCGCAGGATATGCTTGAGCCGCTGCGAAGGCCGGCAGTAGCACGGTCAACATTCCCGCCACGATGCCGCACACAACCGGTTTGCGCACGCTGACGCATGTGCGCAGCAAGCCGGCCGGCGCTTTTTGACAATGATCCCGCGTGCCGCGCGGCGCGATCAAGTGGGCAGCGGGTCGTAGACCGGCGTCGAGCCCTGCACGGTAGTCCGCCGCATGCGCCGCCGTCGCGGCAGGGCGTAATCGTGCATCGCCAGATGCTGGGTAGAAAAGTTGTCCCACATCAGCAGATCACCGGCGCGCCAGCTATGGCGGTAGACGAACTCCGGCTTGTGCGCATGATCGACGAGCTCCTGCAGCAGCGCAGCGCCCTCCGCCTGGGGCAGGCCGGCGATGCTGACCGTGATGCCCTCGTTGACGAAGAGTATTTTCTTGCGCGTATAGGGGTGCGTGATGACCACGGGGTGCATGACGTCAGGCACCTTTTTCTTTTGCTCTTCCGTAAGCGGCACGAGATTGGCCGCGCCGACGCGCTTCATGGCGGTGATCTTGTCGAAAATATGCATATAGCTGTGCATTGCCTTGAGTCCCACGAGTCGCCGCTTGGTCGCATCCGGCAGCGCCTCGTAAGCGCGTATCGTGCTCGCGAACAAAGTATCGCCAAGCGGTTTGCCAGAGTCGTCGTGAGGCACTTCCAGCGCGTGCAGCAGCGAGCAGCGGCTCGGCTGCGTCACGTAAGACAGATCGGTATGCCATACCTTGCCGGCATCGGCGAGACCGATCGGCTTGCCGTTCTCGTCGACCACGTTCGAAATCGAATAGATTTCCGGGTATCCCGGCAGGTGGTAAGTGCTCTGGATGTGCACCTGCAATTCACCCAGCCGCTTGCTGAACGCAATGTGTTGCTCGGGGGTGATGTCCTGATCGCGGAAGACCAGCAGCGAGTGATCGTGAAATGCATTGATCATGCGCTCGTAGTCGGCGGCCGCGAGCGGTTTTCCAAGATCGATATCGATGACTTCCGCGCCCAGCGGCGCGTCGAATGGACGGATTTGAAACATACTGCTCCTCGCAAGTGTGGCTTATACCAGCCCGTGCGAAAAGTTTACACCAATTGCCGCGCGCTTGCGGTCGCGGAGCTGGCTACTCTGCCCTGGCGTCGCGCGGCATCAACGCAAAACTGTCGACGACTTCCTGGACCGCCGCCTGCGCCGGCAGCTTGCGCACGAACTCGTCCAGCCGGTCGAATGCTTCAGCCGGCACCCTCGTTTCCCTGCCTATTCTGCGCACCATGGCGGAGACCTGGTCGCAGTTGAAACTGTAATCCTTGGCGCTCCGTTGCAGGGTCTCGGTGAGCTGCTCGCCGTTTTCGAAATCGACCTTGATCACGCAACACAGCCTTTCCACTTCGGGGGCGCCGATCAGTTCGATCTTCTCCAGCATCTGCGTGGTTTTGGTGTTCTTGTAATCGAGCAGCACGGGAAAGGTCGGCGCGCCGTGCGCGAGCGTGGTCGCCACTGTAAACGCGATGCTCAGTTTGGCCGAAGTGTCGTTGTCGAACGGCCCTTTCGAATTTTTGCCCGGGTAATTGACTTCATACTGGCTCATGCGCACTTCGACGTGGCGCACCGCCTTGTTGGCGATTTTCTCGCGCACGCGCAGCGCCAGGTCCACCGGTGTCTGGTTCCACGCCGGCAAAGGGTAGGGCTTGAAGAATACGTCCATGATGTTCCATTCTTCGCCGAGCCTGGCCGTCAGCGCGACCGCATCGCAATCCGTTCTTGCGTGTGCCTTCACATAGCCGGCGCGTCCTTCGAACGCCAGGGGCGCCGAAACGGAACCCGCCTTCGCCAGTTGCGCGGCAGTCAGCCCCACGGTGCCGAACACCCCGACCTGATAGCGCCACTCGTCGCTGCCGCCCGCCTGCGATTGCAGGGTGCCGCCTGCCATGCCGGCCGCGTTCGCCAGCGCGGCCTGCGTCTGCGCGGCGGACAATTCGTAAAGCCGCGCGACTGCCGCGGCGGCGCCGATCGAGCCGTACAGCGGCGTGCCGCGAAAACCATTCGGCGTCGTCTTGTTTGCGTAGGTCCGGTCGAGGAGGACCGAGACTTCGTAGCCTGCGATCACCGCGGGCAGCAGGCGCTCGATCGGCAGCTTCTTGGCTTCAAGCAGCGCGGTCAGCAGCGGGATGAACACCACGCCTGCGTGCGTGGAGCCCCAGGTGAAATCTTCCTGATTGCGGCCGTGGAAGAGCACGCCGTTGGCGAGCGTCGCGCCACTGATAGTGGTTTTGCGGCCGTCGCCGAATATGGTTGCCCCGCCGGCGATCTCGCCATCGGTATCGAGCGCGGCGCGCCTTGCCACCGCGACGCCGTACGCGTTAAGCAGGCAGGCCCTGGCTTTTTCGACGACCTCCGGCGGAACAGTCGCCAGTGATATCCCGGATACGAACTTGCCCAGCCGCCCTGCTACTGTGTCATTGGTTTGCATTTTCCCTGCCGTTGATTTGAATCGGTTATTCCGCGGTCGCACCGGAAGCGGCTACCACCGGCGCCCATTTGGCGTTCTCCGCTGCGATGAACTTCGTGTATTCGCCGGGGCCCAGCGGCGAAGGAAACGCGCCCGCGCCCGCAAAGCGTTCCCTGATCTCGTCGAGTGCATCGATGCGAAAGATTTCCTTGCGCAGCTTCTCGACGATCTCGCGCGGCAGTCCGGCCGGGCCGGAAACTCCATACCACAACGATCCCTCGATGCGCGGGTAACCCATTTCCGCCGCGGTCGGCACATTCGGCAAAGCCGCCGAGCGGCGCTCGCCGAGTACCGCAATCGCGCGCAGCTTTCCGCTCTTGATGTTGGCGATATGCGACGGCAGCCCGTCGAACATGACCTGCACCTGCCCCGCAATCAGGTCGAGCGTTGCCAGGCCGCTGCCTTTATACGGAACGTGGGTGAGCGGCGCGCCGGTCTCGAGCTTGAACAATTCACCCATCAGGCGCGACGCGCTGCCACCGCCCGACGATCCGAACGAATAAGCGTCCGGTCGGGCCTTGGCCAGCGCCACAAACTCCCTGATCGAATTCGCCGGGACCGATTGATGCACCACCATCGCGGTGGGGATCGTGTTGATGAGGGCGACGTGCGTAAAGCTGCGGATCGCGTCGTAAGGCAGCTTGCGATAGAGCACCGGGCCTATGCCATGCGTCGAACTCGACGACATCAGCAACGTATAGCCGTCCGCGTTCGCGCGCGCGACCATCTCGCTGGCGATCACGCCCGAGGCGCCGCCGCGGTTCTCGATCACGACGTTCTGTCCGAGCGCTTCGACCAGCTTTTGCCCGACGATGCGGGCCGTAAAATCGGAAGAACCGCCGGGAGGGACCGGCACGATGATGCGAATCGGGCGTTCGGGATATGTCGCCGCGGCAACGGGCAATGCGCCCGCAAGCAGAAAACCGAAAATCAGGAGTGCTCTCATGGTTTGCGACATTCTAGAGCAAATAGCGGCAGCGTGAATTGATGCCACCAGCAGGTTAGCCGGCACACCAAGTGCGCTAGGCAGCTTCGGTGTACTGTCCCATCGTCGGTTGCTCGACCTTCTGATAATCCGCGCTCGACATATTCACGCTGATCGCATGGTCGCCGGCATTGAAATTGATGCGGGGTTGCGCGGACAATTGCTCGTCGCAATAAGTGGCAAACCCGAACAGGCTGCCGAACGGCGGAATCGATCCCGGTTTAAGCGTAGTGAGTTGCTCGACTTCTTCGCGCGTGGCGAAACGCACCCCTCTCACGCCCAGCGCCTTGCGCGCCTGCTTGCTGTCGAGCCGCCGGTCGGCTGGCATCACAAACAGCACGAAAGTTTCGCCGGCTTTGCAGATCAGCGCCTTGGCGCCGCTTGCCAGCGGCGCCCCGCGCACGCGCGCGGCCTCTTCACTGGTGAATACCGGCTCGTGACGTGAGACATCGTAGGACACGCCATGACTGTCGAGCAGCCCGGTCAAACGGTCAAAGACGGTCATGACCTGCGAGACTTAACCACGCAGTTCCGGAAACACCCTCTCCTCGTCGAACACGCCGGTCTTGGTCCTCAAAACGACTATGCCGCCCCTCAGCCCGAGGGTCTTTCTTAAAATCCCGGCCCGGCTGCCTTCTTCCTTGGATTTGAAAGTCCGCACGACTTTCTCGGTGTCGTCGTGCTTCAGCACCCAGCTTGCCTTGGTATCGTCAAATCGCAGTGTAAATTTCCTTTTCACTTGCCGACTCCTCCGTGGTTAATCCAGACTTTTTTATTACGCCGATACGGCTTCGGTTTCCCGCACCGCGTAGACGTCCGCTATATTGCTCAATCCCTTGAACTCGATGGCGTTGCCGCAATCGTCGCTGACCGTCATCAGCATCTGCTCGCGCACCGTGCCTTTTTGCGTAACGCCCGGCTTGTTGATCCAATGCGCTCCAAGCTGCTCCAGGCGCGACGACGCTTTCTGAAAATCCTCCAGCGTCATGACGACGCCGAAATGGCGCAGCGGAGTCGCCAGCGCGCCGCCGATTTTGCGGCCCTGGTCGCCGACCACTTCGTCGGGCGCGAGGTGCGCCACGATGTGATGGCCGAAGAAATTGAAGTCCACGCGCCCTTTCAGCTTGCGGCCTTCCGGGCACTGCAGCATCTCACCGTAGAACTTGCGCGCACGGTCCAGATCGTTCACCGCGAACGAAAAATGAAACAGAGTACTGCTCATGCCCTACCTCCTGAAGGTGGATGAACTGCCAGACCTGTATTCATCGATGCGCTGAAAAATCGACGTGCGCGGGGTGCGCTGCCGGGGCCAAGTCTGAGCCGGCGCCCGGTTGTTTTCTGACAGTGTAGCTTTTTTGCGGCTTCTTCACAAAAGTTAGCTCTGGCGCAGCCCGGCCAACACCGTCAGCAGATGGGCGTGGCCGGTACATTGGCAATAAACCCGCCAGTGCGCAGGCACGGAACGAACAAGCAGCTAGAATGTGCCGTCACGGCAGTTTTTTACGTAAAAACCATGCCTATACGCAGACTCGCGATTGCCGCTGCTGTTACTTTGACAGCCTGCCTGACACTATTGGTCAGCGGCGCCTGGGCGCAACGCTACCCTGCCAAGACCATACGCATAGTCGTGCCGTTCGCGCCGGGCGGCAACGTCGACCTGATCGCGCGCGTCGTCGCGCCGAAAATGGGCGAAGCGCTCGGACAACAGGTGGTTGTCGACAACCGCGGCGGTGCCGGCAGCATTATCGGCACCGAACTCATCGCGCGGGCGGCGCCCGACGGCTATAACCTGCTGCTGGCCGCCTCCGCGCACGTAATGAATCCCGCGCTGGTGAAAAAGCTGCCCTATGATTCGATCAGCGATTTCACGCCCATTGCACTGATCGCGGAGGTTCCAACCGCGCTCGTCGTGCATCCCTCGCTTCCCGTGAAGAACGTGCGCGACCTGGTGGTGCTCGCAAAAACGCGCCCCGGAGAACTCAATTATTCCACCGCGGGGCGCGGCACCAATGGCCATCTCGCGGGTGAATGGCTGAACTCAATCGCAAAAATCAGGATCGAGCACGTTCCCTACAAAGGCGCGGCGCCGGCAATGCTGGACCTGCTTGCCGGCAACGTGCAGTTGCAATTCACCAGCATGCCCGCCGTGATCGAGTACGTGCGGAGCGGCAGGCTGCGCATGCTCGCGCTGGCAGCAAACCGCCGCTCACCCGCAGTGCCGGACGTGCCGACGATGGAAGAATCCGGTTTGCCCGGATTCGTGGTGACGACCGGATACGGACTGCTCGCGCCGGCGGGAATTCCACGGCCGCTCGTCGAGCAGATCAACGATGCGGTAAAAAAAGCGCTGATGAAGCCCGGCGTCAAATCACAGCTCTCAGGACAGGGGGCGGATCCCGTCGGCAGCACGCCCGACGAACACGATTCCTTTAACAAGGCGGAAATTCAAAAATGGGCGAGACTTGTGAAGTCAGTCGGTATCCAGCCCGAATAAGCACAACCGAACAATCGTGAGGTCCCGGAAATCTCCATCGGGCGCGGGCACCCTTTTTGTGCGCCCGCACCATCGTGGCGTGGACATTGAATCGCGGTTTTTCGCGTGCCATACTGTCCCCAGCCGTCTATACCTTCAAACGCCGTCTCTGCCAGAGAAAGTGAGATAAAGATGAAACGCATTTTGCTTGCAGTGGGGACCTGCGCAACGGCTCTGCTGATTGCCGCGAACGCGGCAGCACAAATACAGGATTACCCGAACCGTCCCATCCGCATCGTCGTGCCGCAGGCGCCGGGGTCGGGGCCGGACATCATCGCGCGCGCCATCGGGCAAAAGATTACCGAGTCCATGGGCCAGCAGGTGATTGTGGAAAATCGCCCGGGCGCGAACGGCATCATCGGCATGGAAGCCGTCGCCAAGTCCAAACCCGACGGTTACACGCTGGTGCACGCGGTGCCAAGCGCACTGACCATGAACCCTTACGTCTACAAGAAACTGCCTTACGACACGTTCAAGGATTTCGTACCCATCACCCAGACCGCCGACAATCCATTCGGCCTGCTGGTCAATCCGGGATTGCCGGTCAGGACGGTGAAGGAACTCGTCGCGCTGGGCCGCGCGCGTCCCAGCCAGCTCGACTACGCTTCGTTCGGCATCGGCAACCAGACCCATCTCGCGGGCGAACTGTTCGCCCTGGCCACCAATCTCAAATTGACGCACGTGCCGTACAAAGGACAAACGCCGGCGGTGACTGACCTCATCGGCGGACAGATCGCGCTGCTGTTTACCCCGTTGCCGGGCGCTGCGCAGCATATCGATTCGGGCAAGCTGCGCCTGCTCGCGACTTGCGGCGAGGCACGCGATACCATCTTCACCAACGCGCCGACCATGCGCGAGTCGGGCTTCCCGACGGTGATCATCACCGGCTGGCTGGGCTTGCTGGCGCCGGCAGGCACGCCGAAGGAGATCGTGAACCGCCTGCAAAGCGACGTGGCGAAGCATCTGCAGACCGCCGAAATGAAGGACACGTTTACACGCAACGGCACCAAGCCGGTCGGCAGCACGCCCGAGCAATTCGAGCGCTTCATCAAATCCGAAGCGCAGAAGTGGTCGAGCGTCATCAAACAGGCGGGGCTCGAGTTTACCCAGTAAAACCGCCGTGACGCCGGCGCGGTCGCACGCGCCGGCGGGCTGCAACTCAAATTACAATAAAGCGCAATAAAGCGAGGAGAGAAATTCCAGTGCACACCCCGACCGCCAATCCGGCCAAGACCGATTATCTCGACACCATCTCGAAGTTCGCGTGCGAGACCCGCTACGAAGACATTCCCAAGCATGTCATCGAGCACTGCAAGCTCCTGCTGGCCGACACCTTCGCGGTGATCGGCTGCGGCATGCAGCAAAAGGAAATGCAGGCGCTGACGGCCAGGCAGTTGCCGAAAGTCGCGTCCGGCCGCGCATCGGTCATCGGCACCGGCAAGCGCGTGAATGCATTCGACGCGGCAATGCTCAACGCGATTGCCGGCGTGTGGCTGGAACTCGACGAAGGGCATTTCTACACCAACGGGCATCCCGGCATCCACGTCATACCCGCCTCGTTCGCGCATGCGCAGGAACACGGGTTCTCGGGGAAAGACCTGCTGCTGGCGTTCGTTCTCGGTTATGAAATCTGCGGCCGCATCGGCGGCGCTTACAAGATGCGGGTCATCGTGCAGACGCACGGCACGTTCGGCGTCATCGGCGCGACGGTCGCCGTCGCCAAGCTGTGCGGGTTCAATCAAAGCCAGATGCGCCAGGCGATCAACATCGCGGCCTCCACGCCGCTGGGCGGCAACCGGCAGACCATGCTCGACGGCGCGACGATACGCAATTACTACCCGGGCCACGCCAACTTCACCGCGCAAATTGCCGATGATTTCAAGCCCGACAAGGCCGCCGCCGAGCTCGGCACCCGCTGGCTGGTCACCGAAAACTATTTCAAGCTTTATCCGAGCGCGCGCTACGTGCACTGCGGCATCGATGCATTGCTCGATGCCCTGTCCAAGGTGCCCGGCAAACGGCTGCCGCCGGAATCGGTAGACCGCGTTGAGCTGTACGGTTATCGCATGCTGATATTCTGCGGCGAAACCCGGCCCAAGAGCATGTTCGGCACGCGCTTCTCGACGCCGTTCTCGATCGGCACGATTCTCTATCATGGGCGCTCCGACCTCGACGTCTTCGGCGAGCAGGCGTTCGCCAATCCGGCGGTTCTCGACCTCGCCGCGCGCGTGAAGATGATAGAAGTCCCCGAGATGAACAAGGACTTCCCGCGCAAGATGCCGGCGCGCATCAAGATTTTCCTCAAGGACGGCACGGTATATGAAGGCAAGTGCGACGTACCCAAGGGCGAACTCGAAAACCCGCACGTCCCGGCGGAACTCGAGCGCAAGTATTACCAGCTCGCCACGCCGATCTGGGGCGAGGAGCGCGCGCGCAAGGCTTATCAGAGCTGGATGACTCTTGAAACACTGGACAACGTGCGCGATTTCGCCGGCGGCGACGATTACTAAACCAGGCTGCCGCCGCTCCGACCAGCGTAACGCCTGCGCATACGATTCGATGAAACTGGCGCAGCGTTCAAGACATGGATGAACACGGGCGCGCCCTGCCCCGTGTAACCAGCGGGTATTCGGAACCGGCTACAGCGGTTTGATCATTACCTTGCGGAATTTGATCGTGCCGGCGTTGTATTGAAGCGCGATCGGGCCGTGGGTAAACGTCGAATCGTTGACGTCCACCGCCTGCTCTCCATCCATCGTAACTGTCATGCGCGGCCCCTTCGCGGTGATTACAAACGTGCTCCACTTGTTGGCGGCTTTGAACGTGGCCGGTGCTTTGGCCGGCGGCATCAGGGATGCAGTCGCCATTGCCGGGCTCTTGTCCCAGATCTGGATTTCATACGAAGCTTTGGTGTTGACGACCTTCTGGTTCATGACGCGTATGTAGATGCCGCTGTTGGCTTCTTCGTCGGCCCAGAACTCGGCATAGATTTCGAAATCCTTGTACGACTCCTTCGACAGCAGGATGCCGGCGTCCGGCGTGCCTTTTTTATCGGCCCAGATTGCGCCCTGGCTGGCCGTCCAGTTTGCCGCGCCGAGCGTGGTGAAGTTAGTTCTGCATGCCGTTCTCGCCGTCGATCAGCGTGACCCAGCCCGGGCCGGACGGCGCGCTGGCGCAGCCGGCAAGCGTGAACGCGACGACCAGCAGCCCTGCTGCAATTGCGGAAATTCGCTTCATGATGATCTCCCCCTTTATTTGTTGTGGACTAACGATAGCAGGACTATTGGCAAAGCAAAAGGCCAACTGGAAAAACGGCCTTCGCGGCTATACTGCACATGCCCGGTCGATGGATGAGGAGCCGGAGCGCAGGATCTAGCAATTAAAAAACATGAAAATCAAATTAATCGCCGTCGTAGTCGCATTGCTGGCCGGCGCGGGCAACGCAGTTGCCCAGCAATATCCGACCAAGCCGGTGCGCATCATTGCCGGTTCATCGCCGGGCAGCGGGGTCGATATCGTGGCGCGCATAGTTGCGCAGAAGCTGAGCGAACAGCTTGGCCAGCAGGTCAT
>JAIOOZ010000696.1 GCA_021414185.1 Betaproteobacteria bacterium | reverse complement strand
CAAGCTCGACGCGCCGGTCGGCATCAACTCCGTCGAGCGCTTCCTCGGCGACGAGGCGATCAAGCAGGGCTGGAAGCTGGCGCCTGCCGCCGCCGAGTCGGGCAAGCACGTGCTGATCGTCGGCGCCGGTCCTTCCGGCATGTCGGCCGCCTACCACCTGCGACGGCTCGGCCACCGCGTCACGGTGCATGACGCCGGTCCCTTCCTCGGCGGCATGATGCGCTTCGGCATTCCCAAGTACCGCCTGCCGCGCGAAGTGCTCGATGCCGAAATGCAGCGCGTGGTCGACCTCGGCGTCACGGTCAAGCTCAACAGCAAGATCGACAACATCCTCGACAGCATGAAGGCCGGGCATTTCGATGCCGCCTTCCTCGCCGTCGGCGCCCACATCGGCAAGCGCGCCATGATTCCCTCGGGCGACGCGGCCAAGATCGTCGATGCGATTTCCGTGCTGCGCAGCATGGAAGGCGAGGACAAACCCCTGCTCGGCCGCCGCGTGGTGGTCTATGGCGGCGGCAACACCGCGGTCGACGTCGCGCGCACGGTCAAGCGCATGGGCGCCGAGCCGATCATCGTCTACCGTCGCACCCGCGACAAGGCACCGGCCCACGATTTCGAAATCGAGGAGGCGCTGCAGGAAGGCGTCATGATCAAGTGGCTGTCGACCATCAAGCAGGCCGGCGACCACCAGATCACGGTCGAAAAGATGGCCCTGGACGACAAGGGCTTCCCGCAGCCGACCGGCGAGTTCGAAACCCTGGAAGCCGATTCCGTGGTGCTGGCGCTGGGCCAGGACGTCGACCTCGGCCTGCTCGACGGCGTGCCCGGCCTCGAAGTCAAGGATGGCGTGGTCCGGGTCGGCGCCGACCTGATGACCGGCCACCCCGGCATCTTCGCCGGCGGCGACATGGTGCCGGCCGAGCGCAACGTGACGGTCGCCATCGGGCACGGCAAGAAGGCCGCGCGCTACATCGACGCCTGGCTCCAGGGCGCGACCTATGTGCCGCCCGCGAAACACGAAATCGCCACGTTCGAAAGGCTGAACGCCTGGTACTACGCCGACGCGCCGAAGACCATGCGGCCCATGCTCGACATCATCCGCCGGCAATCGACCTTCGAGGAAGTGCAGGGCGGCCTCGACGAAAAGACCGCGCTGTTCGAGGCGCGGCGCTGCCTCTCCTGCGGCAACTGCTTCGAATGCGACAACTGCTACGGCGTCTGCCCCGACAACGCCGTGATCAAGCTCGGCCCCGGCAAGCGCTTCCAGTTCAACTACGACTACTGCAAGGGCTGCGGCATGTGCGTCGCCGAATGCCCCTGCGGCGCCATCAAGATGGAAGCGGAAGAGATCTGATGAAGCCCCTGCGTAGCAGGCGGGCCAGCACAAGACGCTGACCTCGCCGCTACGGATAGCGAAAGTCGGCGCTGGGCGTATCGGGGGTTTCGCGGAGCACTGCTCTGCGCCCGCGAAGCCGGTCGGCTATGCAGAGCCGACAGTGGGGGTACGGCGCCGCGGATTACGGACTGCGGCTGTCGGGAGAGCACCTGCCTACGCTGGCGGCGTAGGCCTTCAGGATGTCGCG
>JAIOOZ010000248.1 GCA_021414185.1 Betaproteobacteria bacterium | reverse complement strand
ATCGACCGCGGCACCATCCGCATCGGCAGCCACAACGTGCACGAGATCAAAACCGATCAACAGAAAATCGCGCTGCGCAAGGACGTGTCGATGGTGTTCCAGCAGTACAACCTGTTCCCGCACAAGACTGCGCTGGAGAACATCATGATGGCGCCTATCCACGTGCTGAAGCAGGACAAGCAGGAAGTCGAAGCGCGTGCGCTCGCCCTCCTGAAGAAAGTGCGACTCGACGGCAAGGAAAAACACTACCCGGGCGAACTCTCCGGCGGCCAGCAGCAACGCGTCGCCATCGCACGCTCGCTGGCGATGCGGCCTTCAGTGATGCTGTTCGACGAAGTGACTTCCGCGCTCGACCCCGAAACCGTCAAGGAGGTGCTGGTGACCATCCGCGAACTCGTCGACGACGGCCTCACCTGCGTGCTGGTCACTCATGAAATGGGTTTCGCCCGCGAAGTCGCCGAGCACGTCTACTTCACCGATCAGGGCGTGATCGTGGAGCATGGCAAGCCGGCCGAGATCTTCAGCAACCCGCGCGAAGCGCGCACCAAGGCGTTTCTCGACCAGATCCTGTAACGCTATTCGTCCCGGCCGTAGTGGATGCGGCGATACGGCACGCTCGGCACGCTGCGCGAGATGCGCATGTCGATCATCATCGGCCCGGGCTTCTTGACCCACTCCTGCACCGCCTTGGTCAAATCATCGATAGTCGTCGCCATGGCGCCGCGCCCGCCCATCGACACTCCAACTTTGCCAAGATCCGGCGTGGTGATCATCGAGGTCGTGATGTCCATCTTGTGCGCGTCGAGCTTATAGTACTCGGCGCCGAGCGCTTCGTTGTTCATCACGATCACGAGCAGCGGCATGTTGTAGCGCACGGCGGTCTCGAATTCGGCGAGATGCATCATCACGCTCGCGTCGCCGTCGCACAGCACCATGGGTTTGCCGGTCGCGGCCACCGCGCCCATGGCAGCGGGCAGCATCTGCCCGATGCAGCCGAAAAAATGGCCCGACTGCGCGAGCACGCGCCGCCGCGTCATCAGCATGCTGACAAAACCGGCGGTCATGCCGCTGCCCGAGAGCACGCCGATTTCCGGCGGTAACAGCTTGTCGAGCGCGATGCACGCTTCGCGCGGATCAACCGTGCCGGGATCCATTTCGAATTCGGTGCGGTCAGCATTGTGGTTGGCCAGCTTCTGCTTCACGTCCGGCGTGCGATAACCGATCAACTTGAAATTGCGCTTGGCGAGCAGCTTCTCGAGTTCCTCGACGCCGACTTTCGCGTCGGCCTGCAGATAGCAATCGGCGCTGCGCCCGCCCGCAATCAGCATATGCGGCTGCGAATCGATATGCACGTATTTCGCGTTCGGATACAGATAGCCGTGCTCTGTCGTATAGCGATTGAGGCTCGCGCCGACGCCGATCACGCACTCAGCTTCCTCGAAGAGCTTCATCGACGGCCGCGATCCGTAAGTGCCGGAGATGCCCGCGTGCCACTCGCTTTCGTTGAGCCAGGTCCGCACCAGCAGCGAAGTCGCGATCAGCGCGCCCGTGCGCTCGCCGAGCTTCAACACTGCTTCGCCGGCGCCCGCCCATTGCGCGCCGCGACCGACGACGATCACCGTCTTCTTGCTCGACGCGACGATATCCGCCGCGCGCTCGAGCTCTTTCGCATCGGGATGCACCGCGCCCGGCTTGAACACCGTGGAAGACGGTTGATACTCTTCGTCGGCGTCCTCGAAATTCTTCTGCTGATAGTCCATCGGGCAGCTCAGCATGATGGGCCGGCTCTCGAGCTTGGCGAGATAGAACGCTTTGCGCACGGCGTCGTCCGCATTGTCGGGCGAGGTAAGCCGCACAAAGCCCGCTTCGCAGGCAGCGGCGAAGCGCGCCTGATCGAAACGCTGGACGTATTCGTCGTCGGTCGTCGGCGATTCCCCGCAGAACACCACGATCGGCGAGTGCCCGCGCGCCGCGGTCACGAATCCGGTGGCGAGCTGAGTGACGCCGGGACCGCAAGTCGCAGTCGCCACGGCGGGCTCGTGCGTAACGCGTGCCCAGCCGTCGGCCATGCCAAGCCCCGCGCCCTCGTGACGCACCTCATGCACCTTGATGCCGAGCTTATGCATCTCGGTCAGCCAGTACATATTGCCGTCGCCCATCATGCCGAATGTCGCGGTGCAGCCTTCCGCCTTGAACGCCTGCGCGAGCCTTTGATACACCTTCATGTTCGCCTCTCCTCCGTACCGGTTGTCTGATTATTCGATTGCTGCTACTGCACGGGCGCCTTCGCCAATACTTCGGCTAGCCGCTCTGAAAAATCCGTGGTCATGCGTTTTACGACGAACTCCGCGCCGCTTTCGACGAGATGGGCGAGCTTGCCGCCGACCTCCACCTCGGCCGTGATGGAAATCGACGAGCCCGGCGGATCAGCGGTTTCCACTACCCCGAATTTCATTGTCGCGCGCACGCGCGTGCCGCCCTGGTTGTCCTTGCCTTTGGCGGAGACATTGCCCGTTCGCGTGGCCGGATCAAGTTCCAGCGCAATGCGCGTATTGAACGTGACTTTGGCCGGGCCGAATTTCACCACCATGCCCGCATCGAAAGTGCCGTCCTCGTGCTGTTCGCCGAGCGTGGCGCCGTTGACGCAATTGACGACTGCATGCGGATCGGAAAGCAGCTCCCAGACGACTTGCGGCGGCGCGGCAACGTCCACGCGTTCGTTGACTTCGATCATGGAGGGTTTTCGGTGCGAGGATATTTTATCGTCTGAAACCCGATTCTCGCATAGACCGGTGCCGTTCGCGCGCAGGTGCACAGATGCTGACGCTAAATCCGTCTGTCATAGACATACCACCCGTCGTGAACGGGGATTGGTTCTTGATCAGACCCCGCATCCCGGGTCACCGGGTTTGGCAAGTAGACAATCCCTCGCTGGCGACTAAACAAGTGATGTGGAAAGCCGGTTAGATCGGTAGTGAAATAGACGCCACGCGTAACCATTTAAATCGGTAGCTCAATCGTCCCGCTCAAGCCAGCCTGGCGCCGCGACAAAAGTCTGCATGATCTCGCGCGGCCGCGCGTCGCGATCGAGCCCCGCCACCAGATCCAACGTTTTCGCGAGCTCTGAGGCCGGCAACGCATCCCCTACCGAGTCCTTGAACAACGCCGATAACTCATCCCAGCTCATGCGGCGATGCGGGCTGCCGCGCGGGTGCGCGATGCGCTCGACGAACGAGCGGCCGTCGGCGAGCTTGATCCTGACACGCGTCGGCACTTCTTCGGTGTTCGTGCCCTTCTCGATCTCGGCGTCGAGCACGCAGCGCACGCGCTTTGACAGATCGCGCACGGCTGCCGACTTCAGCGCCGTTTCGTAATCGCCTCGCCGCATGCCGGCCTGCGTGCCGCGTCCGCTGCCGAGCGAGAGTGCCATAGCGAGGCTGAACGGTATGCTCAATTGCGCGCTCTGCAGGTCGGGCGGATTACCGTGCGTGAGCTTGCCTTCCACGACTTTTGGAATGCCGACTTCCACGTCGGCGATCTGCTCCGGCGCGAGCTTGTGTGCGTGTCCAAGCGCGAGCCCCGCATCGACGGTCGCCTGCAGGCGCCCCGCCCCCGCGTGTACCTTGGTGCTCACTTCCATCAGACGGAAGCCGCGACCTAGATCGCCGGTCACTTTGGTGGGGTCCGACTTGGCGGAAAACGCGTTAAAGAATCCAGACTCGCCTTCCAGTATGTCCCTCGGGCCCCAGATACCTTCCTTGGTAAGCAGCGCCGCCATCACACCCGACTCGGCGCCACGCCCGCCGTTGATCCGCTTGATGAACGACCCCGAGTGATAGAACTGCGCGAGACCGCCCGCG
>JAIOOZ010000695.1 GCA_021414185.1 Betaproteobacteria bacterium | reverse complement strand
GTTTGATGCGAACAGCACGCCGCGCGGTTTGAGGGTCGCATGAAGTTCCCGCAGCACGCGCGGCAACTCCTGGCTGGGCACATGGAACAATGAGGCGTTGGCATACACGCCGTCGAAATGCCGGTCAGGTAAATCGAGCTTTAGAAAATCCTGCTGCCAGACTTCGCAGCCGCTGTCGGCGCGCGCCATGGCAGCGAACTGCGCAGCACCCTCCAGGCCTGTCGCGACGTGCCCGAGCTTGCTGAACGTTTTGAGATCGCGTCCCGGCCCGCAGCCGAAATCGAGCAGTGTGTAAGGCGGCGGGCCTTCGATGTGCTGCAGCAGCGCTGCGATGTTCTGGCTGACGTCGTGATCGCTCGTGCCCGCCCGAAAATCTTCGGCGCGCTGGTTGTAGTATTCGAGCGTGTCCGCGGCGATTTTTGCGAGGTCTGGCGCATCCACTGCTGCTGCTTACTCCGCGCGCTTGCTGTCGGCGGACTGGTCCGCCTGCGCGCCGGATTTTGGCTTGAAATCGCCGATGACGCCCTTGAGCGGACACATTTTGAAGGCGGCACATTTGCTGCAACCGACTGCCAACGCGACGGGGCACAAAGTCATGGGATATCTCCTTGGTTTAGACCTGCGCCCCCAGTCTACCCTTTTTCAGAACTGTGGCGCCGGCCAGCCGGCGCAACCTGACCTGCGCGTACTTCGAGCCTTGGAAATCGCCCTGCATGCCCGGTTGTGCGCGTGGCCTGCAATGTCTTAATATCTAAAGGCATCCGGGGCGGGCAGTCGCGGGCAGACCATAGGGACTTAAACACATGTACATGCGCACCAACAAGACCAAGGCGAAAATCGCCGCCAATCAATCCGTCGTCGGCGCTGGCATCGCCTTTCCTTCGCCCGATCTGGTCGAACTGTGCGCCGTCGTGGGTTTCGACTTTATCACCATCGATGCCGAACACGAGGCGATGAGCGAGGAGCAGATCATCCATATGATCCGCGCCGCCGAATCGCACGACATCACGCCTATCGTGCGGCTGCCGCGCGATCCCGACGTTATCCTGCACTTCCTCAATGCGGGGGCGCAGGGCATACACGTGCCGCGCTGCACGAATGCCGACGACCTGCGGGAGCTCGTCAAGTGGACGCGCTTTCACCCCCAGGGCGAGCGCACTTTTTACAATCGCGGCCGTTCTGGGAATTTCAGCGTCGGCGTTACGGACACCGCTGAATGGGCGCGTGCGGCCAACAAGGAACTGCTGGTCATCGCGATGGTTGAGGAAATCAAGGCGCTCGACAACCTGGACGAAATACTGGCGGTGCCCGGCGTCGATGCCATCCATCTGGGCCACATGGATTTATGGCAGTCGATGGGCATGCCGCCGGATATGAAGGGAGTGTTCGAGGTCATCGCCGAGATTGCGCGCAGGGGCAAGGCCGCCGGCCGGCATATCAGCCACACCATGCGCCTCACTGACGACGTGATCGAGCGCATGGGCGATTACATGAAAATCGGCTCGCGGCTGTTTACCGTATCGCCGCTCGATTTCCTGCGCCAGGGCGGCGTGAAATTGATGAAGGACGCGCATGACGTGGAAAAGCGCGTCCTCGCGCAAAAGAAATAGCCCTGACATGAACGCCCGCTTGCTGGTACTCGCAATTACACTGCTCGTGGCGTCTGTGCCGGCGGTCGCGGCGGATGTTTACCCGAACAAGCCGGTGCGGATCGTCCTGCCGGCTGCGGTGGGCGGCAGCACCGACGTGGTCGGCCGCATCATCGGCATGCAGTTGTCCGAACGGCTAGGGGTCCAGGTGATTGCAGACAACCGCGCCGGCGCGGGCGGGGTCATCGCCATGGAATTGGTGTCGAAAGCGGCCGCCGACGGTTATACGCTGCTGCTCGTCAGCGCGTCGCAGAGCACGCAGCCGGCGCTGCGCAAGCTGCCGTACGACCCGGTGAAATCTTTTGTGCCGATTGCGAAGCTTGCCAGCGCATTTCTCGTGCTGGTCGTTCATCCCAGCGTGCCGGTCAAATCGGTGAAGGAACTGCTTGCGCTGGCGAAGCGCAAACCCGGCGAGATCTTTTTTTCAGGCACCGGCACCGGCGCGCACACGACGATGGCGACGGAGCTTTTCAAGATCATGGCCGGCGTTAACGTCGTTGTCGTCGAGTACAAAAGCGGCGGTCCGGCGGTGATCGACCTGCTCGGCGGCCACACCCAGGCCATGCTGGCCACGATCGCGTCGGTGCTGCCGCAGATCAAGGTCGGCAAATTACGGTCCCTTGCCACCAGCGGCGTTGAACGCAGCGCTCTTTTGCCCGATGCACCCACGATTTCGGAAGCCGGCGTGCCGGGATACGCGACGGTCCAGTGGCACGGCCTGCTGGCGCCTGCCGGCACGCCCGCGCCCATCATCGAGAAGCTCCATGCCGAGATCAAGGCTATCCTGTCCGCGGACGCAGTCAGAAAAAGGCTGCTCGACGCCGGCACCGAAACCGAATACCTCGGCCCCGCCGAGTTCGGCGCATTTTATGTGCGCGAAATGGACCAGTGGGCGAGCGTCATCAGGAAGGCGAATATCTCGCTGAAAGAATAGCAGCAGTCTCTCTGTACGCAGGCGCACAGAACTCATGGGCTGCGCTTGCTAACCTCACTACGCACCCGTTGGTGGATGGACGGGGCCATTCCACTTTTGTGAGGATCTGATATGAAAAACCTTCTTGCGACAATCGCCATCGCACTGGCGCTGGGTGGCTGCGGTGCGGCGACGCCGAACCAGGCAAATGAATCGGCGGGACCAGCCTTTCAGTCGCCTTACTGCGCGAGCCATGCCAACGAACCGCGCTGCATGAACTAGCAATAAATCCGGACTTAAGGAGTTGCCATGTACAAACGAATTCTCGTGCCCGTCGACGGCAGTCAAACCTCGACGCTGGGATTGCAGGAGGCCATGCGCATAGCAAAAGACCAGCGCGCGCGCTTGCGGCT
>JAIOOZ010000247.1 GCA_021414185.1 Betaproteobacteria bacterium | reverse complement strand
CACCAGCGTCATCGTGCAATGCACGTACCAGCGCAGGGCGGTGAGCGAAATCGCCGAGCCGCGGTAAGGCTTGAGCCTGCCGCCGAGCAGGAAATTCAGCGCGGGCGCGATCAACAGCAACGACAGGCCATACGCGAAATAGCTCGCCGCCACGGCCAGGCCTGTCAGCGGATAGCGCAGCCACGACGAGACTCCAGCAAGCGGAGCGCTGAAAAAAGTCTCGTAAACGAAAACCGACACACCCAGCGCGAGCCCGGCCACCAGAATCGCGAGGGCCATGAACGGGAGCGATTTTTTCGATGGCGTCGCGCGCCTGCTGTGATGCCGGGTCGTTGGTGATGAACGCTTCGCCCACGCCTTCGAACAGGTGCAGATCGACTTTGCCGCCGGCCTTGCGATAAGCGGCGATAAAACTGTCGCGATTCGGCTTGGGATGCGCCACGTCGGCGGTGCCCTGCAGATAGAGTACCGGCGGCATCCGGCCCTTTTCACCGCGTTCGAGTGCCAGCGTGGGATTGCCTTCCGTCATCTCTGACTCGTCCTTCCAGTATTTGTCGTGGCTGGCGACCCATTCGTCCGCCTGCTTCTTCATCTTGGCATCGTTCTGCAGGCCTTTCGCGTAGCGGTAGCGGCCGAGCGGATCGATCACCGGCCAGCACAACACGGCGCAGCGCACAGTAGCGTCCAACTTTTCGCTCCCGGGCAATTGCAGCGCGGCATAGCGCGCATCGGCCGGCCGCATCGCTGTCAGCATTGCCTGGTGTCCGCCGCTCGACACGCCGAGGATGCCGACCATGTCGGGACGGGTGTTAAGTTCGCTGGCGCGGGCTTTACACCAGCGTATCGCGTAATTGATGTCGGCCATGGAAGCCGGATAGGCGGCTTCCGGCGGCATGCGGAAATCGAGAGCAACCACCACTACCCCGCTTTTAGCCAGCGGCTCGTCGGTGCCGGCGTCGCTGGTGCGGTCTTTCTTGCACCACGCGCCGCCGTGCAAATCGATGACGAGGGGAAACGGCCCCGTGCCGCGCGGCTTGTAAATGCGCGCAAGCAGCGCCTTGTCGCCATGCCTGAGATATTCAACATCTTCAACGTCGATGGCGTAGCGCGCGAGTTCGGTGGTCGTCATGGGTTCCTCCCTGGAGAGCGATTATTGTAAGGCAAATCGTGCGAGAATATTCGGACGGGAAATTTGATTCTCCCGATCCGCAATTCCTGCGCCAACCGGAGAGGAGCCGGCAACATGAACATCGAACGCGGCCTCGTGAAAACGAGCGCCGGCTATATACATTACCGCGCGGCCGGCAGCGGTGCGCCTGTCGTCTTGCTGCACATGAACCAGCAATCGTCGGCCCTCTATCTCGAGTTGATGGAAGTCCTGGCGCCGAAGGTGCGGGCGATAGCAATCGATTATCCGAGCCACGGCATGTCCGACCACATATCCACCCAGCCGACCATAGCGGACTACGCGCGCTACGTGCTGGAAGTCATGGACGCCCTCGGCATACGCAAGGCGAATTTTCTCGGCGAATCCGGCGGGGCAGTCATCTGCATCGAACTCGCCGCGGCGCACGCTGAGCGTGTCGACAAAATCGTCCTCGTCAATTGCCCGTACTATCACGATGCGGGGACCGCGACGCGCAATCACAGCGTGCTCAAAGGCGGCGCGCGCCCAAGTGACGCCTCGGGCTTTCCTGTCACCCGCACCATCGAATTCATACTCGAGCACGACCCGGCGCACGCGCCCCTGCATCCCACCCAAGCGTGGATGGACCGCATCAACCGCGCCCAGATGGAGGCCGGCCGCGACCGCTGGCAGGTGCTCGACGCGCTGCATCAGTACGACATACCCGGCAACCTGCCACGCGCCGGCAAGCCGGCACTGCAACTGACCGGCGAGCATTTCATCTACGTCAAAAACCATCCGGAGTTCGCCGCGGGCTTGACGGACTTGCGCCAACACGTGATTGCGGGCGGGCGCTGCTGCGTCGCCTGGGAAAAAACCGCCGACATCGGCCGCCACACGCTGGAATTTCTGTGCTGATATGAACCGCGTTGTCACGCGAAGAACCCTGATCATGCTCGCGGCAGTCGGCTGCACCTCAGCCCTTGCCGCTGATCCTGCAGCCGGCTATCCCAACAAGTCGATACGTTTAATCGTGCCGTTTCCCGCGGGCGGCGGTACGGACATCGTGGCCCGCGCGATCAGTGTGAAACTGACCGAAGCCTGGGGCCAGCAGATCATCATCGACAACCGCGGCGGCGCCGGCGGTGTCATCGGCGCGGACACCGTTGCGAAATCGACACCGGATGGCTACACCCTGCTGTTCGGCACGCCGGGCGCACTCGTCATCAACCCGCTGCTCAACAGCAAATTGCCGTACAACGCGACGAAGGACTTCGCGCCTGTCAGCCTGCTAGCGCTCAACCCGCAACTGCTCGCCGTGCATAATTCGATGCCGGTCGGCACGGTAAAAGAATTGATTGCCTACGCCAAGGCACAGCCGGGCAAACTGAACTACGCATCCGTCGGCGAGGGAACGCCCAACCATCTCGCCATGGAATTGTTCAAGTTCATGACCGCGACCCAAATGGTGCACGTGCCTTACAAGGGCGCAGCACCCGCTGTCACCGATCTGGTCGGCGGCCAGGTGAACCTGATGTTCAACCCGATGCCGCCGCTGATGCCGCATGTCAAAAGCGGCAGACTGAAAGCGCTGGGCGTCGGCAGCACACAACGCTCGCCCGCGCTGCCCGACGTTCCGACCATAGCGGAAGCCGGTGTGCCGGGTTATGAATACGTCACGTGGTACAGCATAGTCGCTCCGGCAAAAACGCCGCGCGCGACCATCGACAAAATCAACTCGCGCCTCGCTGCCGTGCTTGCCATCCCTGAAGTAGCATTGCGCCTCTCCAGCCAGGGCGCGGAACCGCGCAGCAGCACCCCCGAAGAACTCACCAGATTCATACAGGAAGATTTTAAACGCCTGGGCGCGGTGATCCGGTCTGCCGGCATCAAAGGCGAGTAAACATCGCGCAGCACCCCGCGATATAGCAGAACGATAACTAGCGCTAGATGTGGGACTCCTGATAGTCGAGGTCTTCCTCGATGTGATGCAGGATATCGTCGCTGATCTGGCTCTCTCGCCAGATGCGGATCAGTTCCCGCCGCTCGGCCTGGATCGCCGCCTGGCGCAGCCGCCGCGCCAGCTCGCTGTCGCGCTCCACCGCCGGCCCCTCGGCGAACGCGCGCTCGATTTTGTCGGCGAATTCGGCGCGCACGCGCGCGGCGAGCTCTGCCGACATGCGTTCGCGCTGTGCGAGTTCGTCGATGGCAGCCAGTGCCGCGGCGCCCAGCGCCATGCGTGCATGCTGGTGCTCTTCGTGCAGGCTCCAGTCCGCGCCGACTTTCAGCCGGCGTATCAGCGGCGGCAGGCTCAAACCCTGCACCACCAGCGTCACCGCGATGACCACGAAGGTCAGAAAAATAATGAGGTCGCGCTGCGGAAACGGCTCGCCGTTCGCCAGCACGATAGGCAATGCCAGCGCCGCTGCCAGCGATACGATGCCGCGCATACCGCACCAGCTCATGATGAATACCTCGCCCTCGGCCGGCGCCGGCTCGCGCGCGCGCAAAGCCGGGCTCATCACACGCGGCAGATACGTAGCAGGATAAATCCAGGCAAAGCGCACGGTTATTGCCACCACGCTGATGAGCACGCCGTAGAGGCACAGCTGGGCCGCCGAATATCCCGACAGCCGCGCGACGACCTCCGAGAGCTGGATGCCAATCAGCATGAAAATCAGGCTGTTCAACAGGAACACCAGCATGTTCCATACGGAGCGCGCAATGATGCGCATTTCAGCCGACACGATTTCCGGTGCGTAGCGCCCGCGCACCATGCCTGCCGCGACGACTGCGAGCACGATCCCGCCCGCCGCCACGCCGACGAACTGCACGCTGGCGTCGACCAGCGAAAAAGCGCCGGTCAACACCGCTGCCACCGCGAACTTGTAGATCACCAGCCCCGACGCGTCGTTGACCAGGCTTTCGCCTTCGAGCACGACGACCACGCGGCGTGGAATATTGAGCCGCGACAGAATTGCCGTGGCCGCCACCGCGTCCGGCGGCGATATGATCGCGCCGAGCACGAAGGCCGCACCCCATGGACACTCGGGAATCAGCATCTTGAGAGCCGCACCAACTGCGAGGGTCGTAACGATAACCAGTCCGATCGCCAGCAACCCGATGGGGCGGATATTAGCCTTGAAGTCGCGCCACGACGTCAGCAGAGCCGCCTGGTACAGGATGGGCGGCAGAACCAGCACAAGGATGAACTGCGGATCGAACGGAAAATGCGGCAGGTTGGGCACGAAGCTCAGCGCGCCGCCGCCGATCACCAGCGCAATTGGATAGGGAAAATTGAAATGCCGCGCGACCCAGCCCAGAGCAACCGCACACAGCAACAAGAACAATACGATCTGCAACAATTCC
>JAIOOZ010000246.1 GCA_021414185.1 Betaproteobacteria bacterium | reverse complement strand
GGCGATCAGCGGGTTCTTCGCGTACACGCGCAAAATCGCGCCGTGCGCGACCACGCAGTAATGGCATTGGTTGGCGGCACTGGTCGCCACGATGATCATTTCACGCTCGGCCTTGGTAAGCCCGCCGTCCTTCAACAGCAGCGCGTCGTGGTAATCGAAAAACGCGCGGAATTCGGCGGGCCGGTGCGCGAGCGTAATGAACACATTGGGCACGAAACCGGCTTTCTCCTGCACTTTTTCGATGCGGCTGCGCACGTCCGCCGGCAGGTCGGCGAGTTTCGGTACCGGATAACGGCTGATCGGCTGATTGGACATTTACCACTCCAAAATTATTTGAACCGCCAAGCCGCCAAGACCACCAAGAAAAACCAAAAGCAAAGCTTGCGCAAGAACAGAACCTAATTGTTCAAAGAAAAAATAGGTGCCAGTTCCGCCTTCTTTTCTGGCCTCCTTGGCGGCCTTGGCGTCTTGGCGGTTATATGGTCGGGCGGTTAAGTCACTTGCCTTCGAATTTGGGCGCGCGTTTTTCGACGAACGCCGTCATGCCTTCCTGGCGGTCGGCGGTGCCAAAAGCAAAAGCGAACAAACTGGTCTCCAGCACGCAGCCGTTGGCGAGGTCGAGATCGAGTCCACGCTGCACGGCCTGCTTCGAAACGCGCACGGCCACCGGCGCTTTCGCCGCGATCAGGCGCGCCGTCGCCAATCCTTTTTCCGTCAACTGCTCTGGCGGCACGACTTCATTGACGAGACCTATGCGCAGCGCTTCGTCGGCTTTGACCTGGCGGCCGGTGACGACGAGTTCGAGTGCGCGCGCGCGGCCGACGAGGCGCGACAGGCGCTGCGTGCCGCCGAAACCCGGCGGTATGCCGAGGTTCACCTCGGGCTGGCCGAACACCGCGCGCTCGGCCGCGATGATCCAGTCGCAGCTCATGGCGAGCTCGCAGCCGCCGCCCAGCGCGTAGCCGTTGACCAGCGCGATCACTGGAATCGGCAATGCTTCGATGGCCTGCATTACGCGCTGGCCTTTTTCGGAAAATGCCTGCGCTTCGAGCGCGCTCATAGCCCGCATCGCGGTGATGTCGGCGCCGGCGATAAACGCTTTTTCGCCCGCGCCGGTAATCAGCAGCACGCGCACTTCCGCATCTGCCGCAACGCGTGCAAGCGCGCTCGCCAGATCGTCGAGGGTCGCCGCGTTGAGCGCGTTGAGCGCTTGCGGCCGGTTGACCGTCAGCACGCTGATTTTTCCTGCTTCGGCGTGCTCGAGAATGATATTTTGATAAGTCATGATTAAAAATCCTTATTGAACCGCCAAGACGCCAAGACCGCCAAGAGAAGCGGAAAACTCCTGTGACAAATATCGGCAAATGCCGGGATCTTGTTTTTCACGAATCTATTTTTCTATTTATGAATTGTGTCCACTTGGTCTTTCTTGGCGAGCTTGGCGTCTTGGCGGTTAAATCACTTCGCCGTCATGCGAATCGCGCCGTCGAGGCGGATCACTTCGGCATTCAACATGGGATTCTCTATGATGAACGCCGCCAGCCGCGCGTACTCCGCGGGCTCACCCAGCCGCGACGGAAACGGCACCTGCGCGCCGAGAGAAGTGCGTATCTCCTCGCTCATGCCCTGCAGCATGGGAGTATCGAAAATGCCGGGCGCGATCGTCATGACGCGGATGCCGAGCTTCGCGAGTTCGCGCGCGATCGGCAGCGCCATCGCGACGATGCCGCCTTTGGAGGCGCTGTAGGCCGCCTGGCCGAGCTGGCCTTCGAATGCCGCGACCGACGCGGTATTGATGATGACACCGCGTTCGCCGTCACCGTTCGGCGTGTTTTTGGCCATTGCGTTGGCAGCCAGCCGCAGCGCATTGAAACTGCCGACGAGATTGATGTTGATCACGCGGCTGAAAGTTTCAAGCCGGTGCGGGCCGTTTTTGCCGACCACTCTTTCGCCGGGCGCCACCCCCGCGCAATTGACGAGTCCGTGCACCGCGCCGAAAGCCTGCACTGCGGCGTCGACTGCTTGTTGAACCTGCGCTTCGTTGGTCACATCGGCAACCACGAATTTCGCGCTGCCGCCGAGACTCGCCGCGAATTTCTCGCCCGCCTCGCGGTTGAGGTCGGCGAGCAGCACTTTGCCGCCCGCGGCAATCAGGTTTTGCGCAGTGGCGGCGCCGAGGCCGGAGGCGCCTCCGGGAATCAGGAATACGCTGTTTTTGATTTGCATAAGGAGTTAACGGTTAAAGGTTTCAAGAAAAGCAAAAAGCTCAGCCACAGAGGTCACAGAGAACACAGAGTAAAGCCAAACCGCACTAGTGCTGATTTTTTCTGCGATTTGCCTCTGTGTCCTCTGTGTCCTCTGTGGCCAGTGCTTTTGGTGTTGAACTAATGTGCGTTCACTTGTGCATCATCTTAGTCGTACTTCCTGACATCGTCGATGACTTTGCCGTCGTTGGGCAGCGCGCCGGCCGGTTTGAACGCGACGTCGCCGCGCAGGTTGCAGACTTCGCGCAGGCTCGCCGCGATTTTCACCGCGAGCGCGCTGTCGCCCGCGCCGGCGAGTTCGCACGCCAGCGTCATGCGGTCGGTATTCTTTGCATCGTGATCGATGACGAGCCGGTATTTGCGGATTTCGGGATGGCGCCGGGCAACGTCCGCGATTTGCGACGGCTTGACGAACATGCCTTTCACTTTGGCGGTCTGGTCGGCGCGCCCCATCCAGCCCTTGATGCGCATATTGGTACGCCCGCACGGACTCGCTCCCGGCAGCGTCGCCGACAGATCGCCGGTCGCAAAACGTATCAACGGATATTCGGGCGTCAGTGCAGTCACCACGACTTCGCCGACTTCGCCTGCCGCAACCGGCTCGCCGGTGCCCGGACGCACCAGCTCGAGCACCACGCCCTCATCGACAATCATGCCTTCCTGCGCGGGCGACTCATAAGCGATGAGACCGAGATCCGCGCTGGCATAGCATTGCAGCGTGGCAACGCCGTGCCCGTTCAGCCAAGCGCGCAACGCAGCGGGCAATGCTTCGGCCGAGACCATGGCCTTTTTCAGGCTCGACAAATCGGCCTTCAGTTCGTCGCCTTTCTCAAGAATGATGCGCAGGAACGATGGCGTGCCGACATAACACTGCGGCTTGAGGCTCGCGATGGCGGCAACCTGCATTTCGGTCTGGCCGGTGCCGCCGGGAAACACCGGGCAGCCGATGGCGTGCGCGCCCATGTCGGCCATGAAACCGGCCGGCGTGAAGTGATACGAAAAAGTATTGTGCACGAGTTCGCCGGCGCGAAAACCGGCGGCAAACATCGCGCGCGCGAGCCGCCAGTAGTCGGCGCGCTTGCCTTCGGGATCGAACATCGGGCCCGGTGACATGAACACGCGGCCAAGACCGCCTTGCGGCAGCGCCGTCATGCCGGCGAACGGCAGTGCGGCTTTTTGCAGATCGATCAGGTCGGACTTGCGCGTGACCGGCAGCAATGCCAGCGCCGCGCGGTCCTTGATGTCGGCCGCGT
>JAIOOZ010000636.1 GCA_021414185.1 Betaproteobacteria bacterium | reverse complement strand
TTGACACCTTCGCGGTAGGACACTTCGCGCAGCCGGTCCATGTCGGTGTTGTCGTTGATCAGGTTCCTGATCTCGTTGTTCAGCACCATGATTTCGTAAATGCCGATACGGCCGGCGTAACCGGTCATGCGGCATTCGAGGCAGCCCTTGGCCACGTACATGAAGTCGGGTTTTTGCGCTTTCCACGGCGCCACCAGCAGTTCCCACGCCGAATCCTCGAGCGGGGCCTGCTCTTTGCAGGCGGGGCACAGCACGCGCACCAGGCGCTGCGCCATGACGCCGAGCACCGTTGAACTCAGCAGGTAGGACGGCACGCCGAGATCGAGCATGCGGGTAATCGTCGACGGCGCATCGTTGGTATGCAGCGTTGACATTACCAGGTGGCCCGTCAGCGCCGCCTGCGTCGCCATCTCGGCGGTCTCGAGGTCGCGGATTTCGCCGACCATGATGATGTCCGGGTCCTGGCGCATCAGCGTGCGGATGCCGGCGGCGAAGGTGACGCCCAGGTTGGGCACTACCTGCATCTGGTTGAACAGCGGTTCGACCATCTCGATCGGATCTTCGACGGTACACACATTGACCTCGGGTGTGGCGAGGAATTTCATGCTCGAGTACAGCGTCGTCGTCTTGCCGGAGCCGGTCGGGCCGGTGACCAGTATGATGCCGTGCGGCTTGGAAATCATGCCGCTCCACTTTTTCAGGTCGTCGTCGGTAAAACCGAGTTCGCTGAAGTCCTTGACCAGCACGTCGGGATTGAATATCCGCATGACGAGCTTTTCGCCGAACGCGGTCGGCATGGTCGACAGCCGCAGTTCGACTTCGCCGCCGTCGGGTGTCACGGTCTTGATGCGGCCGTCCTGCGGGCGGCGTTTTTCGATCACGTCCATGCGGCCCAGCAATTTGATGCGGCTCGTCATCGCGGCCATCACCGGCGTCGGTATCTGGTACACGTCGTGCAGCACGCCGTCTATCCGGAAGCGCACGTTGCCGGCCTCGCGCCGCGGCTCGAGATGGATATCGCTCGCGCGCTGCTCGAACGCATAGGTGAACAGCCAGTCGCAGATGACGACGACGTGCTGGTCGTTGGCGTCGAGCTTGCCGCT
>JAIOOZ010000635.1 GCA_021414185.1 Betaproteobacteria bacterium | reverse complement strand
GCCGGGCGACCAGGCTGTTGCGGGAGAGTTTACCACGCTGAATCAGCGCCACCGGCAGATCGAAAGCCCGCGCCAGCTGCAATGCAAACTCATATTTGGAAATCCGCTCGTCGCCGCCGAGATTGACGATCCCGCGTTCGTTTTTGGCCGCAAGCTCGTGCGCCGCCCTGACGAGTGCGTCGGCCAGAATGGGCGTGAAAAAAACGTTGTCGAACATCGTCACCGGCTTGCCGGCGCGCAGGCTGGCTATGATCCAGTCGCTGAACGATTGCCGATGACGATGTCCCCAGCCGAAGAAATTCGTGCGCACGAGCAGTGCCGCCGGATTCTCCTGCTGCACCCACAGCTCGGCCTGCAGTTTCGTGCGCGCGTAGACGTTGATGGGCGCCGGGGCATCGTTTTCCGTGTAGAGGGATTTGCTGCCGTCGAACAAATGGTCGGTGGAAATGTGGATCAGCCTGACGTTCAGCGAGTTGGTCGCCGCGGCGACATTGCGCGCCAGTTCGGCATTGGCATGCATGGCGGCGGCAGGCTGCTCTTCGCAAAGGTCGACGCTGGTGAGGCCCGCAGCATGCACAACCAGGTCCGGCTGAATCGCGGCAATTTTCTGCTTCAGCGCTGCCACCGATTCGAGATCGACGAACTCGCAACGCGCCCCGGTGAGCCGGATTTTCCTCGAGTGCAGTGCCAGCACCGGTTCCCACGAGTCGCGCATGCAGCACGCCCAGTTCAGCGCCAGCAGTCCGCTGCCGCCAGTGATCAGCACGCGTTGCATTCAGCGGCCCTGGCGATCTTCCCCGCCGATGACCTCTTTGCCGCGCAACAGCGCGAGGACTTCGGCGGCGCATGCTTCGACCGATTGGCTGCCGGTATGCAAAACGAGTTCCGGCGCCGCCGGTTCTTCGTAGGGCGAGGAGATGCCGGTGAATTCACTGATTTCGCCGCGCCGTGCTTTTTGATACAGGCCTTTGACGTCGCGGCTTTCGCAGATTTCGAGCGGGCAGTGGCAATAGATTTCGAGGAAGTCGTCCGGCGCCACCAGTGCGCGTACGCGCTCGCGGTCCGCGCGGAATGGGGAAATAAAAGCGGTCAGCGCGATGATTCCCGCTTCGACAAAGAGCTTCGACATCTCGCCAATGCGGCGGATGTTTTCGCTGCGGTCGGCCGTGGAAAAGCCGAGGTCCGCGCACAAACCGTGGCGCACGTTGTCGCCGTCGAACACAAAAGTGCGGCACCCCGCCTGGTGCAGCATTTCCTCGACGGTATGCGCAATGGTCGACTTGCCGGCGCCGGAATGTCCTGTGAACCACACGATCGCGCCGCGGTGCCCGTTCTGGGTTTCACGGCGGGTGCGCGTTACGGTGGCGTTGTGCCAGATCACCTGGTTTTTCTTGTCTTGCCGCATTCAGTGACCTTCGTCGGCCAGCAAACCGAGCAGATACTGCCCGTAAGCACTTTTTTCCAGTGCGGTCGCCAGCGCTTTGAGCTGAGCGGCAGTGATATAGCCCATGCGGTAAGCGATTTCCTCGGGGCACGCGATCTTCAGTCCCTGGCGTTTTTCTATCGTCTGTATGAAGTGCGACGCTTCCAGCAATGAGTCAGGCGTGCCGGTATCGAGCCAGGCGCGGCCGCGGCCCATCATCTGCGCATGCAGGTTGCCGGCGTTCATATAGTGTTTAAGCAAATCGACAATTTCCAGTTCGCCGCGCGCGGAAGGTTTGAGCGATCGCGCGATGGCCGGCGCCTGGTTGTCGCAGAAATAAAGGCCGGGGATGGCGTAACGCGATTTTGGGCGCGCCGGTTTTTCTTCGAGGCTGATCGCGCGGCCCTTGGCGTCGAACTCGATCACGCCGTAGCGCTGCGGGTCAGTGACCTGGTAGGCAAATATGGTGGCGCCGGCGCGCGGTGTCGCCGCGGCGCGCAGATCCTGCGGCAGCTCGTAGCCGAAAAACAGGTTGTCTCCCAGCACCAGCGCGCAACTGTCGGTGCCGATGAAATCTTCGCCGATGATGAATGCTTCTGAAAGGCCGCTCGGCTTGTCCTGCACCGCGTAGGAAAACTTCAGCCCCCATTGCGCGCCGTCGCCGAGCAGCTGGCGGAAGAGCGGCGTGTCGTGCGGCGTCGAGATGATCAGGATGTCGCGGATGCCGGCCAGCATCAGCGTCGTGATCGGGTAATAGATCATCGGCTTGTCGTAAACCGGCAGCAGCTGCTTGGAGACGCCCTGCGTGATCGGGTACAGACGCGTGCCGGAGCCTCCCGCGAGCACTATCCCTTTCATTGCTTCTCTCCCGTCCGGTAATTGGTTGCCAGCCATTTCTTGTAATCGCCGTTCATGACGTTGGCCGTCCATGACGCGTTGTCCAGATACCACGCCACGGTTTTCCGTATCCCGCCAGCGAACTGTTCTGCGGGTTGCCAGCCGAGTTCGTCGCGGATCTTGCGCGTGTCGAGCGCGTAGCGCCGGTCGTGGCCCGGCCGGTCGGTGACGAACTCGATCAGCTTTTCGTGCGGCGCCACGCCGGGCGACAGTTCATCGAGTATCGCGCAAATCGTGCGCACCACCTCGAGGTTGTTTTTTTCAACGTTGCCGCCGATATTGTACGTCTCGCCGAGGCGGCCGCGCTTCAGCACCGCGCGCAGCGCGCTGCAATGATCGTTTACGTACAGCCAGTCGCGCACATTCAGGCCGTCGCCGTAAACCGGCAGGCGCTTTCCGGCGCGCGCATTGACGATCATGAGCGGGATCAGCTTTTCCGGAAACTGGCGCGGACCGTAGTTGTTGGAGCAGTTGGTGACTATGGCGGGGAAGCGGTAGGTCTGGTGATAGGCGCGTACCAAGTGGTCTGCGGCGGCTTTCGATGCCGAGTAAGGGCTACTCGGCGCATAGGGT
>JAIOOZ010000677.1 GCA_021414185.1 Betaproteobacteria bacterium | reverse complement strand
TTGACTGCTTTGCCCCAGCGCACGACTTCAGCGCGCAGAAACTTCTCGAATTCGGCGGGTGTAGTGCCGGCCACGTCCACGCCCTGCACGGACAGCCGTTCGCGTACGTCCGGCATATTGAGCACGCGCACGATGTCGGCGTGCAGCTTCTTTACGATGGCCTGTGGCGTGCGGGCGGCGACCGCTACGCCCCACCACGAGGTCATGTCGTATTCGGGATAGCCCGCTTCGGCGATCGTCGGCAAATCCGGGGAACCGCGCGAGCGCGCCTTGCTGGTGACCGCGATGGCGCGCAGGCGGCCCGCCTTGATCTGTCCGTCGAGCGCAAGCTGGCTGCCGAACGTATAGCCCAATTGCCCGGAAATCACGTCGTTCAAAGCAGGCGCCAATCCTTTGTACGGCACGTGGACGACATCGATGCCGGCTTGCGATTTGAACACTTCGCCCATCAGATGCGCCGAGCCTCCGTTGCCGGTCGAGGCATACGAGAGCTGGCCCGGGCGCGACTTGGCGTATGCAACCAACTCCTTCACCGTCTTGACCGGCAGTTGCGGCGCCGCGGCCAGTATCATGGGCGCCGCGCCGATTTCCGTGACCGGCGCGAAATCACGCAGCGTGTCGAACGGCAGTTTGGAATAAAGCGTGGCATTGACGGCAAATGCCACTGCCGTAAGCAACAGCGTGTGACCGTCCGGCGCACTTTTGGCAACGATGTCGGTGCCTATGGTGGTGCCACCGCCAGCGCGGTTATCGACGATTACCTGCTGCCCCCACAATTCGGCGAGCTTCTGGCTGACGAGACGGCCGATGAAATCGTTGATCGCACCCGGCGTGTACGGCACAACGAAGCGCACAGGTCTGGACGGAAAGCCCGGAGCAGTATCGGCTGCCGCCGCGACTGATGCCGTGAGAGCCGCCGCCAAAAGAATGAATGGTTTCATGTATGCTAAGGGCCAGCGATGAGTGATGGGTGATGTGTAGACTCAATTCAGCCCATTGCCCATCACCCATCACCCATTACCCATTACCGTATTTTTAAATCCAATGATACACGCACAACCCGGACTGTTCCTACGCTACGAACCCGCCACTGCCGCGCCGGTGCCGCTGATTGTAGACGTCTCGCGCAGCGGGCGCGAATATCCGAAGGAATACCGCACGCCGCTGCCGTTCACCACGGTGCACGACAACGTATCGATGTACGTGGAAGATTTATATGCAGGCGCGCCGCAGGCCGGCGCGACCCTGCTCTATTGCATGTTTCCCAACACTTGGGTCGACGTCAACCGCGACGAGCTCGACATGGACCCGGCAGTCGTTGACGGCGCGTGGCCGGTCGCGCTGAAACCCACGCCGCGCACGCTCGAAGGTCTGGGCCTCATCAAAAGCAAATCGCGCTACGGCGAACCGTTTCAGGAGCGCAAACTCGCCGTTGCCGAAATCGAAGAGCGCCTCGCGAAATACTACCGGCCTTATCACGCCGAACTGAAGCGCATCATCGACGATCTTTACGCGCGCTTTGGCGTGGTGCGCCAGATTTCTTGCCATTGCATGTCGGCAGTCGGCGCGCCCACGCACCCGGACGCCGGCAAGCCCCGCCCCGATTTTTGCATCGGCGATCTGCACGGCAAAACCACATCGCCGGAATTCCGCGCGCTGATCGTGGATACGCTCAAAGGCATGGGCTATAGCGTCACCGTCAACGATCCCTATGTCGGCAACGTGCTGATCAGCCGCAACAGCGATCCCGCGCGCGGCGTCGACAGCCTGCAGATTGAAGTCAACAAGAAACTGTTCATGGATACGAAAACGTTTCGCGCGACCGCTGGCCTCGCAAAACTGCAAACCGATATCGGCAAGCTGCTCGCGGTGGTAGCCGAAGATACGCGTCAACGCATCAAACGCTGACGCAGCTAAATCGCCGCAATCACCTGTATCTCGACCAGCAGACCGGGATCGGCAAGGTGATTAACTTCGACCATCGTGCTGGTCGGCAGGTTGTCCTTGAAGAACTCCTCGCGCGCGGCGACGATCTGCTTGAACTCCCGGATGTCGGTCGTATAAACGGTAGTCCACACCACGTCGGACATCGACGCACCGGCAGCGGCGAGGTTCTTCTCGATGTTGCGCAGGCATTGCCGCGTCTGCTCGAGCATGCTGCCGGTGCCGACCTGATTGCCGTCGTTGTCGCGCGACACCTGGCCCGACACGAAGATCATGCTCTTCGGCTGGTCGACCCGCACGTAATGGTTGTAGACGGTCGCCCGCACGTTTTTCATTCCCGGCGGATTGCCGCGCTTGAT
>JAIOOZ010000679.1 GCA_021414185.1 Betaproteobacteria bacterium | reverse complement strand
CTCAACGTGTCGGTCTCGGCGGGGATTTGCCTGTTCGAGGCGCGACGGCAGCGGGGTGTGTGAGGCCGGCTTTCGCCGGCTGAACGTTGGCGCTAGCCCTTTTCCGCGTCGGCCAGGGTTTCGTCGAAGAGCTCGATCCAGTGCCGCACCGGCAGCGGCGAGCCTTCGGCCAGGTGCGCGAGGCAGCCGATGTTGGCGGTGGCGATGAGCTTGGGCCGCGTCGCCAGGATGGTGTCGAGCTTGGCCTGGCGCAGGCCGGCGGCCATCTCGGGTTGCAGGATCGAGTAGCTGCCGCCGGCGCCGCAGCAGAGAAAGGGATAAGCGACCGGGGTCAGCGTGTAGCCGGCATGCTTGAGCAGTTTTTCGACCGCGCCCTTGAGTTTCTGCGCGTGCTGCAGGCTGCATGGCGACTGGTAGGCGATGCGCCGGTCGGGCGAGCGCGGCCGCGACGGCAGCTCGGGAACGCGGCCGGCCGCCAGCTCGGCGGCGAGGATCTCGGCGATGTCCCTGCTCAGCCCGGAAAAGCGCATTGCCTTGTCACGGTAGGCGGGATCGTCGCGCAGCAGTTCGCCGTAGTCGCGCACGTGCGAGCCGCAGCCGCTGGCAGTCATGACGATGGCTTCGGCGCCGGCCTCGATCTGCGGCCAGCAGGCGTCGATGTTGGCGCGCATGAAGGCTCGCGCTTCGTCGGTTGCCGCCATGTGCTGGCTCAGCGCGCCGCAACAGCCGGCGGCCGCTGGAATCAGGTGGATGCCGCAGCGGTCGAGCACGCGCGCCGTCGCGGCGTTGATGTCCGGCGCCAGCGCGGGCTGTACGCAGCCCTGCCAGACCAGCATGGTGCGCGTGTGATTGCGGCTGGGCCAGGGGCCGGCCGTGCGTTTTTCGGGCACCCTGGCTTTCAGCGCGGCCGGCAGCATGCCGCGCAGTGCCTGGCCGAGCCTCAGCAGGGCGGCAAAGCGCGCACGGTGCGGGATCACGGCGCGCAGCGCGCGGCGCAGCAGGCGTTCGCGCAGCGGACGTCGCGCGGCGGGTTCGATCACTTCGCGCGTGAGGTCGAGCAGCCGACCGTAACGCACGCCGTGCGGACAGATCGCCTCGCAGGAACGGCAGGTCAGGCAGCGGTCGATGTGGTGCTGGATGTCGGCCCCGGGCGGCTGCCCTTCGAACAGTTGTCGCATCAGGCTGACGCGGCCGCGCGGACTGTCCCAGTCGTCGCCGACGAGGCGGAAGGTGGGGCAGTTTGGGACGCATTCGCCGCACTGTACGCAGGCGTCGAGGAGGGTGGCCGCTTCCTCGCCGACTGCGGTGTTGCGGAAGCGTTCGGCCAGCACGATTGACATTTCGGAACTCCAGGTAAAGTCGGAAGGGGTGCTTGGTTCCGGCCGGCGCGGGCGTGTGCGCGGCGCCACCACGGCCGCCAAGCCGCCTGGCCACAGTTTACACCGGCGCCGGCGCCTGCCCCGGCGGCTTGATTGCCTCTGCTCAAGCAAGATGGCATCATGGTCCAAACTCCTGTCTGGGCGATCCAATGTCTGGTTCCGACTTCAAGGCCGATCAAAGCTGGTTCAAGCAGTTGTTCGAGTCGTCGCCCGACCCGACCTGGATCATCGACGGCAACCGCTTTGTCGAATGCAACGAGGCCGCCATCCGGACGCTGGGCTACAGCAGTCGCGAGGAATTCCTCGACGTCCATCCCTCCAGGCTGTCGCCACCGAAACAGCCCGATGGTCAGGACTCCTACGCCAAGGCCGAGAGCATGATGGCAATTGCCAGGGACAGGGGTCTGCACCGCTTCGAATGGACACACACCCGGGCCGGCGGAACCAATTTTGCCGCCGAGGTCACGCTCTCGCTCGTCGCGCTGGAGGAAAGGCAAGTCATCTACTGCGTCTGGCGCGACATCACGGAACGCAAGGGCATCGAGGAAAAGCTGCAGCGACAGAACAATGCGCTGTCCGCCATCATCGAACACTTCCCGGGCGGAATTTCGATGGTTGATGCAAACCTGCGCCTGACCGCGCACAACAAGCAGTTCAGGTCTTTGCTGGACCTTCCCGATGCGCTGTTCGACAAGCCGGACCTGAATTTCGAGGATATCGTCCGCTACAACGCGATGCGTGGCGAATACGGCCCCGGCGATCCCGAGCGGCAGGTCGCGGAAATCGTGGCCCGTGCGCGCGCTTTTGCGCCGCACGGCATGGAACGCGTTCGCCCCAACGGCGTCGCGCTGGACATTCGCGGCATGCCGCTGCCCGGCGGCGGCTTCGTCACCATCTACATCGACATCACCGAGCGCAAGCGGATGGAAGAGCAGGTGCGGCACCTGGCGTTCTACGACGTGCTCACCAGCCTGCCCAATCGCCGGCTGCTCGATGACCGCCTCGCCCAGACCATGGCCGCGAGCAAGCGCAGCGGCTTGTATGGCGCGCTGATGTTCCTCGATCTCGACAACTTCAAGCCGTTGAACGACGCGCATGGGCACGTGGTCGGCGACCTGCTGCTGATCGAGGTGGCAAAGCGGCTGAGGAGCTGCATCCGCGAGGTGGATACCGTGGCACGGTTCGGCGGCGACGAGTTCGTGGTGATGCTGAGCGAACTGAACGAGGACAAGGCGACATCGATGCTGCGGACCGAGGCCGTTGCGGAAAAAATACGCGTCAGGCTATCCGAGCCCTACCTGCTGTCGGTGCGGCGCGAGGGGCAAGGCGAGGCGACGGTCGAACATCTGTGCACGGTGAGCATCGGTGTCAGCCTGTTCATCAATCATGAAGCCAGCCAGGACGAAATCCTCAAGTGGGCTGACGCGGCGATGTATCAGGCCAAGGACGCCGGGCGCAACCTGATCCGGTTCCATGACCAGGACACTTCGGTGATGAAATAGCCGTGCCGCTGGCGCCGACTTTCACTCGCTGGCGGTGACTGCCTCCCAGGCCTCGATGGCTTTGCGCAGCTTGTCGGGCAGGGGGCGCGAGCTGCGGCTTTCGGGATCGGCGTTGACATAAACCATCTCGCCGCTGACCAGGCGTTCGCCATCGCGGAAGATGCCCATTTCGAAGGTCATGCTCGAATTGCCGAGCTTGGCGGCGCGCACGCAGACGTCGATGATTTCGTCGAAGCGCGCCGAGCCGTGGTAGTTGATCACGCTCCGCACGGCGAACAGGTCGCCGCCGGTGCCGGCGATGCCCTCGGGATAGGGCAGGCCGATGGCGCGCCAGTATTCGGTGATGCCGATGTCGAAGTAGGTCAGGTAGTGGCCGTTGAAGACGATGTTCTGCGGATCGACTTCGGCCCAGCGTACGCGCAGGCTGTGGCGCAGGCGGAAGGCGGCGAGCTCGGAGGGCTTCTGCATTTCAGCTTTCCTCCGTCAGCAGCGAGGCGCCGAGCAGGGC
>JAIOOZ010000632.1 GCA_021414185.1 Betaproteobacteria bacterium | reverse complement strand
AAATCCATAGCGAGCGGATCATGTGGGTTTCCGTTTCAGGTTAAGCAGCATTTGAGATGGCCGTGTCAGACATGACGACTGCTGATTTCTCATGCCTGCATGGTCAACAACTGGCTGGCTTTGCTCGCGTTGCCCTCCGCGTTCTGCAGCATCTTCATCTGCATGTCGAACTGGCGCGCGAGCGCAATCATGTTGACCATCGCGTCCACGGCATTGACGTTGCTGGTCTCGAGCGCGCCCGACGTCAGGCGCACGCTGGCATCGGCCGCTGCCGGCACGCCGCCGCGCACGCGGAACAGGCCGTCGTTGCCGCGTTCGAGCGCGGCCTCGGGCGGGTTGACGAGCTTGATGCGCCCCACCACCGAATTGGCCGCCGGCTTGTTGCCGGCCGGCACGGTCGACACCGTGCCGTCGCCCGCAATCGTCACCAGCGTGTCGTTCGGGATCGAAAGCGGGCCGGCGTCGCCGAGTACCGCCTGGCCGCCGCGCGTTTGCAGCACGCCGTTGGAGTTGAGCTGCAGGCTGCCGTTGCGCGTATACGCTTCGCTGCCGTCGGACGCCTGCACTGCGATCCAGCCCTTGCCCTGCACCGCGATATCGAGATCGCGGCCCGAATGCTGGATGACGCCCGGGGTGAAATCCGCGCCCGGCGTGGAGTCGACCACGAAAGCGCGCGTGGGCGCGCCCTCGCCGACAACGGGTACGGCGCGAAACACGCTGGTTTCCGCGCGAAAGCCGTTGGTCGTCAGGTTGGCGAGGTTGTGGGCGACGGTCGCCTGTTGCCCGAGCGTCTGCTTCGCTCCGCTCATTGCCGTATAAATCATGCGATCCATGCGTTTACTCCACTTCAGGGATTGCCGCCGCGGGCGGCGTTCCGTTACTTGAGGTTGACGAGGGTCTGCAACACCGCATCCTGCGTCTTGATCGATTGCGCGTTCGCCTGGTACACGCGCTGCGCGGTAATCATGTTCACCAGCTCGGCGGTAAGATCAACGTTCGACGATTCGGTCGCCGACGCCTGCACCGCGCCGAGATCACCGCTGCCGGGCGCGCCGACCACCGGCAGCCCTGAATCGGCGGTTTCGTCCCAGCGCCCTCCGCCCAGCGGCTTGAGGCCGCGCGGATCCGAAAAATTAGCCAGCACGAACTGGCCCAGGTTGCGGCTCTGGCCATTGGTGTAATGACCGACCATGATGCCGTCGGCGCTGACGTTGAAACCCGCGAGGCGGCCGGAGGCGAATCCATCCTGGATCAGAGAGTTGACCGCAAAGCTTGCGCCGAACTGCGAAGATCCCGAAAAATCGGTCGAAAATGTCAGCGGGCTGACCGCGCCGCCGCCTACGGTCAACGCAACCGCCGCGATTGGCATGGCGGTGGTCAACGCGCCGCTGCTGCTGAAATTGAGATTGATCGGATTGCCGGCGCCGGCGCCAAGATCGACGTTGGCCACCGCCGTCCCGTCCACGGTCGCATGCAGATCCCACTGGCCGGCGATCGCCGTCTTCACGAAATAGAGCGTAAAGACATGCGAATTGCCGAGGCTGTCGATCACCGATCCGGAGGTGGAATCGTTGTAGCTCGTCGGGTCGGCCGCATTGAACACCGCCGTGGCGGGCAGCGTTTCGCTTGAATCGAGATTGAGGCTGACGCGAAAACCGGTGGTTGGCGTCGGCGGCAACTGCGCGTTCGAGAGCTGCATGGGGGCGGGCGCCGTCGGCACGATGTTGCCGCTGGCGTCAACCCCGTAGCCGGTGATCTGGAGGTTTTCGGAGTTGACGATGTAGCCGGCATTGTCGAGATGAAACTGGCCGTTTCGCGTGTACGAAATCGTGCCGTTGTCGCTGAGGCGGAAGAAGCCCTTGCCGTTGATTGCGATATCGAGCGGGTTGCTGGTAGTGGTGACCGCGCCCTGCGTAAAGTCCTGCTCGATCGCCGCCACCTGGGTGCCAATGCCGATTGCACTGGCGCCGGAGCCGTTGAGTGAATTGGCGAACACGTCCGAAAACAGCACGCGCGACTGCTTGAATCCGACAGTGCCGGCGTTGGCCACGTTGTTGCCGATAACGTCGAGGCTTTGCGACGCCGCGTTGAGTCCGCTTAATCCGGTCTGAAATGCCATGATGTCTCCTCGTTACATGATTCGGTTGATTTGCCGCAGGGGAACGTCGCCGACGCCATTGACGATCGCGTGCACGCCGTCCCTGCCGAGCGTCACGCTGGATATCTGTCCGCTGACGAGCGACGTCGCGGGCACCTTTTGTGCGCCGCTGGTCGCATCGACCTGGAAGCTGTAAGCGCCAGCGGCGGCATTCGCGCCGCCGTCGTTCCGGCCGTCCCACAGAAAGGCGGCGAGCCCGGCCTGCCGCGCGCCGAGATCGATCTGGCGCACGACGTTGCCGGCCGGCCCGATGACGTTGATCTTCAGGCTGTCGACCGACTGCGCCAGGTCGACGCCGCCGCCGGCCGGCGCGCTGCCGTTGTAGGCGAGGCTGCTGCCTTCGGCATAAACGGTATGTCCGATCAGGCTGGTCGCCTGCAGCGACTGCGACGACAGCAGCGACGAGGAGAATGACTGCATCGTGGTATTGAGTTTCTCGATGCCGCCGACGGTGCTGATCTGCGACATCTGCGAGGTAATCTGCGCGTTGTCCATGGGATTCAACGGATCCTGGTTTTTCATTTGCGTGATGAGCAGCCTCAGAAAGCGATCCTGGATTTCGGTGCTGGTGGTGGCTGACGCCGCGAGCGTCGAATTGACGCTCGACTTGCTGACGACATCCTGTAGCGTGCTCATGTGCAGTCCTTTCGATAAACGGTTATGAACCGAGCTGCAGCGTTTTCAGCAACAGCGTTTTTGCGGTGTTCATCACTTCGACGTTGTTCTGATAGGAACGCGACGCCGAAATCATGTTGACCATCTCGTCGACCACGCTCACGTTGGGCATGGTCACGTAACCCTTGTCGTCGGCGAGCGGATGCCTGGGATCGTGCACCCGCTTCATCGGAGATGTGTCTTCGATCACTCCCGTTACGCGCACCCCGCTCGCGGCGTCACCGGCAAGCGGCGTGCTGCTGAATACGACCTGCTTGGCGCGATAAGGCTTGCCGTCCGGCCCGGTTGCGCTGTCTGCATTTGCCAGATTGCTGGCGATCGTGTTCAGGCGTTGCGACTGCGCGTTCAGCGCGCCGCCGGAGATATTGAACAGGTTGAACAGTGACATTTCCGTTTACCCCTGGATGGCCGCCAGCAGCGATTTCAACTGGCTGTTGATGAACAGCAGATTCGCTTCGTAGTGGATCGCGTTCTCGGCGAACTGCGCGCGTTCGACGTCCATGTCGACGGTGTTGCCGTCAAGCGATGGCTGCACAACGGCGCGGTATTGGACCGCGCCTGCCACCGCGCCCTGCCCGGCAGGCGCGAGATGTCCGGCCGCGGAGCGCGCGAGCTGCGACGGCTGCACGCGGCCGGCCAAGGCGTCCTGCAGCGTTTTGTTGAAATCGATGTCGCGCGCCTTGTAGCCCGGCGTGTCGGCATTAGCGATGTTCGACGCGAGGACTTGCTGGCGCGCCGCGCGCAGGTTCAGCGCTTGCGCGTGGAATTGCAGATGGTTATCGAGTTCGGTGGCCATGATTCATTTCGTTCCGTAATTCGTGTTGTGCCGCCTGCGCCTCAAGCGTGCCCGCAATCCGCCGTTATTCGGGACGGCAGTTGCGAATTGCGCTTGCGGCAATGTCCGGCGCAGTGATTCATGGCCATCATCATAGGCAGGGACGCGCCGCCGCTATCGGCCGATTAGGGACTCAAAACCGGCTCAATTCACACTCTGGCCGGGGCCGCGGTACCCGCAGAATTCACGGCATCCGACAGGCAGAAACCACCGTGAGGGATTGCAGATGAAACGATTCTTGAAGCTGTTGGCGATATGCGTTCTGGGCGCAGGCGGCGGGCTGGCACGCGTCGAGGCCAGCGCGAGCCAAGCGCCGGCGCAGATTCAGCAGGCGATCGACCAGTACCTGCGCGTGCAAACCGCAGGCCTGCCCGGCACAGTCACTTACACGGTGGGCGGAATCGATCCACGCGTCGTGCTGACGGCGTGTGCCGCGCCGGAAGTTTTTCTGCCGCCGGGTGCGCGCCTTTGGGGCGCAACGAACCTGGGCGTGCGATGCACCGGCGCCGCGACGTGGAGCATCTATGTCAGTGTGCAGGTCAAGGTTACCGGCACATATGTTGTTACGGCGCGGCCCCTGGCACAGGGGCTGGCCGTCGCGTCGTCAGACATCTCAATCCAGACCGGGGACCTGACTCAATTCCCGGCCGGTATCGTCACGGATCCGCAACTGCCGATCGGCAAGACGCTGGCGGCCGCGCTGGCGGCCGGGCAACCGTTGCGGCAAGACCTGCTGCGCTCACCCTTGGTCGTGCAGCAAGGCCAGAACGTCAAACTCCAGTCTTCCGGGCACGGATTTCGCGTTAGCGCCGACGGTAAATCGCTCACCAACGCCGCTGACGGCCAAATTGCCCAGGTCCGCACTTCGAGTGGCCAGACGGTGAGTGGGGTCGCCCGCGCCGGCGGGATCGTTGAAATAATTTTCTGATTATTTATCAATACGTTATGATAGATTCTCACGAATATAAAGGGGTTTTACCCCGCGCTATGGTGAGGACGGCTAAAGTTGCGCGTCATTGCAACCGTAATAGCAACTACAGAGCTGTTTGAGGACTTGAGCCATGAAAATCGATCACACTGCCAAAAGCCTGATATCGGGACCGATCGCCGACGATAAGAACAAATTGACGAAAAAGTCGTCGTTTGAAGCTGGGGCACCGACCGAATCGAGCGTCAAAATCAGTTCCGTGTCGGCCCATTTCCGGTCGATCGAGCAGGGTTTTGCCGACACGCCGGTTGTGGATGCAGCGCGCGTCGCCGAATTGAAGCAAGCCATCAGCGACGGCCATTTCAAAGTCAACGCCGAGAATGTTGCCGACCGCCTGCTCGCCACAGTGCGCGACCTTATTGTTGCGCACAAAGCCTGAAGCCATGCCAGCCGACGGCGCGACGCTTGAGCACACCCTGCACATCGAGAGCGAAGCTCTCGCCGCCTTCATCGCGCTGCTGCGCGAGGAACAGCAGGCGATCGTGCGCGGAAAACTAGACCGACTCTGCGCCTGTGCGGAGTCCAAATCCATTTGTCTTTTTGAATTAAGCCGCCTGGGCGAACAGCGTCTCGAGTGGCTGCGCAAGCGCGGACTCACCGCGAACCGCGCGGGCATGGAGCAGTTGCTGCGCGAGCAAGCCGGCGCGACATCGCAGGCGCGCGACACGTGGCGCAAGGTGCTGGACCTCACGCAAACTGCGCAGCAACTGAACGACACCAACGGCGGCCTGATCGGCAGCCGCTTGAGCGGCACGCAACGCGCGCTGGGCGTGCTGTTTTCGACGTCGAACATCGGCGGCGCCTACACCTCCAACGGCAGCACCGTCTGCCTTCGCCCCGCGCAAACGCTTGCCGTCGCCTGATCTACACCGTCAGCGGCACGTGCGGCGTGGGAACATACTCAAGACAATCGCGGCTCAACTCCCCGATATTGCGGCAACCGAGATAGGCGAGCGTACGGCTGATTTCCTCGCGATAGAAGTTGATCGCGCGCGCGGCGCCGGCTTCGCCGCCGACCGTCGTACCCCACAGTGTGGTGCGCCCGACCATCACCATCTTCGCCCCGATGGCGAGTGCTTTCACGACGTCGCTGCCGCGGCGGAATCCGCTGTCGACGATGACCGTCGTGCGGCTTCCCACAGCGTCCACGATAGGTGCCAGCGCTTCGATCGGCGCCATCGAGCTGTCGAAGTTGCGCCCGCCGTGGTTGGACACGATGATGCCGTCGACGCCGCGCTTGATCGCGCGCTCGGCATCGAGCGGCGTGAGGATGCCTTTTACGAGCAGCTTGCCGGGCCACATATCGCGCAGCACTGAAAGATCGTCCCACGACAGCGAATCGTTCTTGGTCTTGCGTTCCGCGGTGGAAACATGGGTGAATTTCTCGGTCATGCCTTCCGGATAGTTCGCGCGGGTCGGCATGCCGCCCGACATCCAGTAGCGCATGATGACGTTGATCAGCCAGCCCGGCCTGGCCAGCACTGCCGCCGTGTTCTTGCTGGTGTAACGGAATGGCACGGTGTAGCCGTTGCGCACGTTGTACTCGCGGTTGGTGCCTACCGGGCCGTCGAGAGTGACGACCAGCGCCTCGAACCCGGCGTTCTTCGCGCGCTCGACGAGGATGTGCGACATGCGCACATCCGACCACATGTAGAGTTGAAACCAGAGCGTGCCGCCGACGACTTTGGCGACCTCCTCCATGCTCGTTTGCGAACCGGTGGCAAGGGTGAAAGGAATGTTGGCGGCTTTCGCGGCACGCGCGAGCTCGAGCTCGCCTTTGAAATACAGCATGCCGGCCGGGCCCGTCGGCGCGATGCCGAGCGGCATGCCGTGCTTTTTGCCGAACAGCGTGATCTCCTGGTTGCGCTTCGAGACGTCGATGAGCACCTGCGTCTTCAGCTTGATGCGCTCAAAGGCGGCGCGATTGTTGCGCAGCGCCACCTCGTCCTCGGTGCCGCGGTCGACGAACTCGAACAGCCATTTCGGCAGGCGCTTTTGCGCCATCAGGCGCAGGTCGTGATTGTTGAGTGCTTCCTGCTCGCTGCCTTTGGACATTGCCTCTCCCTTACTGAACAGTCATGACCGGTGCGGTCGAATGCAATTGCTCCGCGCCGGGCGCTGGTGATGAAACTCGATCAAGGCTACCTCAACAGGGACGTCAATTGCCTCACATCGGGAAGCCGTTCGAGCCCGAGCACCATGTCGCGAATTCGTGCCGCGCGCTCGGCCGGTATCGCCGGCGCCGTGGTGCCGGTGAATTTGTCGAGAATCGCCGCGGCCGGCGCGGGTTCGTCCGGCAGGATCTGCTCGCGCTTCTGCAATTTCCGCCCGTCCTTCATATTGACTATCACTTCACCCGTGCGAAATTTCGGAAAGCCCGAGTTTGCATCGATTTCGTAATCGACTTTGTGCGCGAGCGCGACCAATGCGGGGTCCGTGAACGACGGCTCCTCGAGTTCGGCAAGGCCGAAGCTGCGGCGCGTCAGGCAGCAGGCAATGCCGTACGGCAGGCTGAATTGCGCCGCATAACTCGAATCGGGCTTGCGCTTCGCGGCAAGCGGTTCGCACACCAGCGGGATGGCGGGCTCGGCGATGCGCACGCGGATGGAGTCGATGTCGGCGACGCTGATCTTGTGCTCGCGCGCGATGCCGATCGCTGCGTTGAAAAAGGCATGCGACTGATGGCATGCCGGGAACAGCTTCACAGACGCCCGTGGAAATTCCCAGTGCTTGCCCAAACCTTCGCACACGCTCGCCGGGTCTGC
>JAIOOZ010000631.1 GCA_021414185.1 Betaproteobacteria bacterium | reverse complement strand
TTTTCTTCACGGCCGCCACTGCGCGTGCTGATCAGTTGCAGAAAAGCGACCGCGATCAGCAGACCGACCAGCGGAATGTTCTGAGTCAGCGCGCGGCTGACGAAACCGGCATGTCCACGCCACATGCCCCACGCGATGCCGGTGGCGCCGCACACTGCCAACGCAAGCACCAGGCGCTGTTGCGTGGATTTGATCCGCGGCCACAGCAAAGCGCACGCGATCCAGCCGATGACGCCAGTGATCCAGTCCGGATAAGCGGGCAAAACGTCGCCCACCACCGACAGCACGGCCACCGCGACCAGCAGCCACGCCGCGATACCAGCGGCGGGCCCGGCAGGCGGTCGTTCAGGCGGCACTACAAGACGCCGGACAAACCACCGTCGACGTTAATGCAGGTGCCGGTCACATAGCTTGCCGCATCGGAGGCGAGAAACGCGATCACGTTCGCCACTTCCGCGGATTCCCCCATGCGGCCGAGCGGCACCGTCTTGCCGGTCTGCTTGTAATGTTCTTCAACGCTCAAGCCGCCTTTCTTGGCGCGCCGCTCCTGCTGCATCGACTTGATTTTGCCGACGGCGACTGCGTTGACCAGGATATTCAGCGGCGCCAGCTCTTTCGACAGGCCCTTGGTCAGCGCAAGGCCGGCCGCGCGGCTTACCGTCGTCGGGAATTGCGCAGCGCCCGGTTGCTTGGCGGCGACCATGTTGAGATTGATGATGCGGCCGCCGCCCTGCTTCTTCATGTGCGGGACCGCCGCGCGCGCCGTGCGCACCTGCGCCATGACCTTGATTTCGATATCGTTCGCGAATTCGGTGTCGAGGACTTTGTCGAACGCGGCCTGTCCGGTACCGCCGGCGTTGTTGACGACGACGTCGATGCGCCCGAAGCGCTTCACGGTTTCTTCGATAAAACGTTCCATGTCGCCCGCCTTGGACGCATCCGCCACCACGGTCAGCACTTCGGCGCCGAGCTTCCTGCATTCGGCGGCTTTGACTTCCATGACGTCGGCGCGCCGCGCGCAAATTGCCACCATCGCGCCCAGTTCGGCGACCCGTGTGGCCGTTGCCCCGCCTATGCCTTCGCTGCCGCCGGTAATGGCGACGACCTTGCCTTTGAGACTCAACTGCATGTCAACTCCCCTGAAAAAATATTAGAACCCACCTCAAAATTTCAACACCGAAAAGCAACCGCCGATATACGCCGATTAACGCCGATAAAATTCCAGATCTATCCCGGAATCATGATCAAATCCCTTGAACTTATCTGCGTTCATCTGCGTACCCCTCAAGGGGGTATTAAAAAGAATTCATCGGCGGTTCCAAATTGTTTTTGAGATCTCGTCGATTTAGACCGGTAACGAACTCTGGCTTACTCGGCCTGTATGCCCGCCGCCTTGATGAGCTTGCCGAAGCGCGCGATGTCGTTTTTGATCAGCGTCGCGAATGCATCCGGCGTGCCGCCTGCGAGATCGAACCCGAGCGTGGTCAATTTGTCCTTCACTTCCGGCAGGCCCAGCGTGCGCGTGATATCGGCATGCAGCTTGACGATAAGCTCTTTCGGCGTGCCGGCCGGCGCGAGGTAACCGGTCCACGAATCGAAATCGAAACCTGCGACTCCGGCTTCCGCAACCGTCGGCACCTCGGGCAAAGTCGGTGAGCGCTTGGGACTGCCGATCGCGAGCACGCGCAGGCGGCCCGTCTTCATGTGCGGCACCACGTTGGATACGCCGGTAAACATCATCGGCACCTGGCCGCCCAGCACGTCGCTGAAGGCCGGGCCCAGACCTTTATAGGGCACGTGGACGATGTTGATCCCGGATTCGACGCGCAGCATTTCCATCGGCAGATGTTGCGCGCTGCCGGTGCCGCCGGACGCGTAATTGAGCTGGCCGGGCCGCGCTTTGGCAAGCGCGATCAATTCCTTCACCGACTTCACTGGCAGCGACGGATGCACGACGAGCACCACGGGTATCGTCGCGGCCAGCGTAATCGGCACGAAATCCCGCAGCGCGTCGTACGGCAGCTTCAGATAAAGGTGCGGGTTAACGGCGAGCGTCGAGATATTACCGAGATGTATCGTATAGCCGTCGGGCGGCGCTTTCGCCGCCGCTTCGGTCCCTATGATGCCGTTGGCGCCAATGCGGTTGTCGATCACCACCTGCTGCCCCCAGCCGTCCCCCATTTTCTGTCCAAGCACGCGCGCCAATGTATCGATCGCGCTGCCGGCGGTGAAAGGCGTGATGACCCGCACCGG
>JAIOOZ010000048.1 GCA_021414185.1 Betaproteobacteria bacterium | reverse complement strand
CGCGACCGTGCCGGGCTACTCGATGGAAATCTGGATCAGCGTGTTTGCCCCTGCAGGCACGCCCGCTGCGGTCGTCGAGCGCCTCAATCGGGAAATCCGGGAAATCTCCGCTTCGCCCGAGCTCAAAATGTTTCTCGAGCCGGACGGCGCTTTGCCCGTCGTCATTACCCCTGCCGCTCTCAGCTCGCGGCTGAAGGAAGAACTGGCGCAATGGAAAGCCATTGCGGCCCAGCGCAAGATCGTGACTGAATAAGGTCTTCATTTCGCGACGAACTTTCGCGCGGCCGCAATCACTCCGGCACGATCTTTCGCGCGACTACGATCTGCTTCCACTGAACCAGTTCCTGCTGCATGCGGGCGGTGAACGCGGCCGGCGCCATCGCCAGCGGCAGCATGCCGTCGGGCTCGAACAAAGTCTTCAATTCGGCTGACGCCGCAATTTCAGTGATCTCGCGGTTCAGGCGGTCAACGAGGCGCGCCGGCACGCCGGCGGGGGCAAAGATCGTTACCCAGGTTTCGCTGGAAAAGCCGGGCAGCGTTGCATTGAGCGGAGGCACGCCTGGAAATGACGGATGCGGCTGTCGCGACGTGACCGCGAGCAGGCGCACCTTCTCGCTTTTCAGGAAGGGCGACAGCGTGCCGTAACTCGATTTCATCACCTGGATCTGCCCGCCCGCGAGGTCGATGGCGGCGAGCGCCGCTCCCTTGTATGGCACATGCCGCATCTGAATGCCCGCGGCGCCCAACATCATTTCGGTCACCATATGCCCGATGGAGCCTACGCCAGCCGTGCCATAGGTAATGTCGCCGGGTTTGGCGCGCGCGGCGGCGAACAGATCGGCCGCTGACCGATACGGCGTGGCAGCCGAAACGGCGAGTATCGACGGATTCTGCCCTACCGTGGCAACCGGCGTGAAGGAGGTCATCACGTCGTAGGGCAGTTTCTCGTGTGTTGCGGCGGTGGTCAGGAATGTCGACGACGTGAGCAGGAGAACCGAGCCGTCGCGCGGCGATTTGGCCACCGAATCCGCGCCGACCACGCCTGCGGCACCCGGCCTGTTCTCCACGATGACCGAGGTATCGAGGCGTTTCGCTAGCGGGCCAGCAAGCGAGCGCGCGATCGCATCATTGCTCGCGCCTGACGAAAACGGCACCACTATCCTGATCAGCTTCGGCATCGCCTCCTGCGCCATGGCGACCGACGCAGCGGCGCCGCAGAGCGCGATACAGACTAAAGCTATGGCACGTCGCATAACCCGTTCTCCTTTTCCTCAAATAGCAGCATAGCGCATTGCATGGACGCTATTCCGCGCCATTGGTCATTTGACTGTTTACGTTTCATATATTAGCATAATGAAATATTTATTTCATAGTGTCGCGATGCCCACTGAAACACCATTGATGCGCCGCCTCAGAAACGGTGCCGAATCGCTCTCGCGCAACCAGCGCATGCTCGCGAAGCACGTCCTCGGCCATTACGAAGGCGTAGCATTCTCGACGGTGAAGGAGCTTTCTACCGCTGCCGGCGTCAGTGAGGCGACCGTCGTGCGTTTTGCCAAAGCGCTGGGATTTAAGGGTTACCCGGACCTGCAACGCGAGATCCGGCGGGTCGTCCGTGCCGACATGAAAGGCACCGAACGCTTCAAGCTCACTTACGCCGTCAAGGAACCGCCGAAAAAGGGCCCGCTTTCCGCGATCATCGAGCGCGAGATCGACAATATCTCTGCGCTGCAGGATACGCTGGACCTCAAGACGCTGGAACGCGCGGCCCGCATGCTGCGCGAAGCATCCGAGGTCATGATCGTCGGCACCCGCAGTTCGGCCCCGCTCGCCCACCACATGTGGTTCGGCCTCAACAAGATCGAAATCAAGGCGACCCGCGAACTGGCAGTCACCACGGAGACCTATGACAGGCTCGCACGGATGGACGCGAAATCATGTGTCGTCGTGATCGGCTTCCCGCGTTATCTTCGCGAACTGGTCGAACTGCTCGACTTCGCGAAAAACCGGGAGCTCAAGACGCTCGCGATTACCGACAGCCCTTATTCGGCACTGCGCGGCGACCTGAATCTTCACGCGCCCGTAGAATCCGCCGCCTACGTCGCGTCGCACTGCGCGCCGCTGATCCTGATCAACGGACTTATGCATGAAGTGAGCCTGCTCGACAAGGCGCGCACGCTGAAAGCGCTCAACCGTTTCGAAGCCCTGGCCGACAGCCAGGCCTACTTTCAAACCGCTTAAACCACGTTACACGAATTCCCGGGAGTTCCAGCAATGGCAAAAAAGCAAAACCTGCGCATCCTCATTTCCACCGGCCACCTCGGTACCGCTCCGTCGAATCCCGAGAGCTATCACCGCGGCCTGGAAACCAACCCCGATTACGTCGTCGCCGACGGCGGCAGTTCGGACCCCGGCCCTGTTTTCCTTGGCGCCAACCAGACTCTCGGCCATTTCGCCCGCGACGAGCTTGAACTTTTTCTGACCACCACTCGCAAGAAAGGCATCCCGCTCATCATCGGTTCGGCGGGAGATTCTGGCAGCAACTGGGGCGTCGATCACTTCGTGAGCATGATTCGCGAACTTGCCGAGGAGCACCGCATTCCGAAGTTCAAGCTCGGCTATTTTTATTCTGAGGTATCAAAAGATTTCCTCAAGGACAAACTCAAGGCCGAAAAGAAACTTGCGGGCCTCGGCGGCTTTCCCGATCTGACCGAAGAAGAGATCGATCTGGCGACACGCGTCGTCGGCGTGAGCGGCATACACCCGTTCATCAAATTGCTAAACATGGGTGCCGACGTCATCATCGCCGGCCGTTGCGGGGACATAAACTTCACGGCAGCGCCCTGCATCCATGCTGGCTTCCCGGAACCGCTCGCCTACCACATGGGCAAGATGATCGAATGCGCGTCGCTCGTCGCCGAACCGTTCATGGGCAAGGAAACGGTAATCGGCACCATCTCGCAGGACGACATCAAGATAACCCCCTACCACCCCGACCAGCGCTGCACCATCGCATCCGCGGCGGGCCATTCGATGTACGAGCGGGAGAACCCTTACTTCGAATACACCTTGGGGGGATTGCTCGACATGCGCCAATGTCACTACGAGCAGTTCGACGAGCGCACCTGCCGCATCACCGGTGCGCGCTGGGAGCCAGCGAAGCAGTTGTTGGTTAAAATCGAAGGCGCCAAGAAACTCGGCGAGCGCTGCATGGGCGTCGCCGGCATCCGCGACCCGCATGTCGTGCGCAATATCGACAAGGCAATCGAGTGGTGCAAATCAAGCGTCGCCAAGCGCTTCGGCAAGGAGAAATACGAGCTGTACTTCCACGTCTTCGGCAAAAACGGCGTTCTGAAAGAACTCGAACCTCTCAAGAATGCGCAGCCCCACGAAGTGGGCGTCGTCGTTGAAGGGCTTGCCCCGACGCATGAACTCGCCGAAAAAATCACGGACTTCGCGGTGCGCATGTTCTTTTTTGCGCGGATTCCCGGTGTGAAGGGCACTGCCGGCACCGCTGCCACCACCAAGCAGACCATGCGCTCGTCACCGGGCTACATGTGGAACGTCAACCACACGGTGCCGATCGACGACCCGATGGAACTCTTTCAAACCCATTTAATCGAAGCCGGCATCTAGTGCCCCGAATCATTAATTCGCTGAACAAAAGATGCCGAGAATCGGCGCCATACTTTGTCGCAAATCCTCGCCAGGTGCCCAACCTGGCTGTGGTTCGCTTCTCGTCTGACGCCGATTTCGACACTTTTGTAGCGTTTCCGCAACGTCCAGGACTACGACCGGGCGCGCAAATGCGGCAAACTCTCGCGCGAAGCGATTGCCGGCTTCATGGGCATACCGCAGGAAAGGATTTCCGATTTCGTCGAATTCGACGTCGCCAACGCGATCAAGTTCACTATCTACCGCCTGCGACCGAGCGGCAGCCCCGGCGACTGGGACATGCTCGGTTGCCAGCAGTACGGCCCTCTGCTGGAAATCGAAATTCCCTGATTGCTACGCAGCCGCGCGAAGCGGCTTGTCGTATTGCGCAATACGCATTAAATTCGGGGCAACAAGACACCCTTCACAGGCGGGCGCTTCGCGTCCGGAACAAAATGCCGTACGTCGAACGCCCGGGCGCGCCCACGCTGCACTATGTCGTGGACGATTTCACCGATCCCTGGAAAAACGCGCCCTACCTCATCCTTCAGCACGGCAACGGCCGTTCCGCGCAATTTTGGTACAGCTGGGTGCCCTACCTCAGCCGTTTCTACAAAATAGTAAGACCGGACGTGCGTGGGCTGGGTCGTTCGTCGGCTGATTTCAATCTCGAGACCGAATTCACGCTTGAAACCTGCGTTGACGACGTCCGCGCCATCATCGACCATCTGGGAGCGGACTCAGTCCATTTCTGCGGCGAATCGATGGGCGGGATGATAGGCATGGCGCTGGCCACGCTGCACCCGTCGCGTGTCAGAACGCTGACCCTCGTTTCAACGCCGGTCTCCATCAATGAACGCGGCAAAGTCACCTTCACAGCCCAGGATCCGGCAGCTGGCAAGGCCGGCAGTGTGGATACATGGCTGGAGGCCAGCAACCGCAATATGCGCTTTCCGCCCGACGCCGATCCCGGGCTGGTTACCTGGTACAACGCAGAATTCAAGAAAAACCGCCGCGAGGTGCAGGCGGCCATGGGCGAGCTGGTCAACCGCGCGAATGTGGCATCTTATCTGGCCAACATCAAAGTGCCGGTGCTGGGACTTTATCCGACCAATGGACCACTGACGACGCCGGAACAGGAACAGATGCTGATCAACAGCATTCAAGATCTGCGATTGATACATATGCCGGCGTCTTACCATAAAGTGCAGATGATCTTCCCCGCCGCGTGCGCGACGCACCTCCTGCACTTCATCGCGCGGTACGACGGCGTTCCCTGCCGCGAGAATTAAGACACCGGAGATAGTCCGTGCCCAGCGAAAACATCACGACCCGGCGCCAGTTCATGACGGCGAGCGATTCAACGCGGATCGCCTACTATGTCGACGACTTCACCGATCCGTGGAAAGAGCCGCAAACCCTGTTCATGACGCATCCGGCGATGAGCAGCGCGCGGCGCCTGTACGCCTTTGTGCCGCACCTCGCGCGGCATTACAGGGTCGTGCGTATGGACATGCGCGGACATGGCAGTTCGCCGGTCCCTTCGCCAGATTTACCGCTGACGCGCGAACGCCTGATGCAAGACCTGCTGGAATTGCAAAACCACCTGGGCGTAGAACGGGCGCATTTTCTCGGCGCTGCCGGCGGCGGCTATCTCGCGCAGTGGCTTGCCATCGCCCATCCCGAGCGGGTGCTGAGCATTCTGCTCTTCGCATCCAAGCCGGGACTCAAACACAGTCAGGCCGCGAGCTGGATTCCGCAGATCGAAGCCAAGGGGCTGCGCCCTTTTCTGCTGGAAACCATAGGCGACCGCTTTCCGCCCGGCTATGCCGACAAGGAACACATTGCCTGGTTCGTGGACGAAATAGCGCGTAACGATATCGAGTTCATCAAGCGCTTCATACTGAAAATGACGGGCCTGTACTGGATGGATGAAGTCGGCGCTATCCGATGTCCCACGTTGATCGTGGCGCCGGGTGACGAGTCGATAGGCGATGGCGGCGCCTACCCGGAAATGCACCAGCGTATACCTACGAGCGAACTGCTTGTTTACGACGGCGGCCGTCACAACATCGGCGACTATCTCGCCGACCGCTGCGCGGCCGACGCATTGGCCTTTCTGCGGCGCCATTTTCCCTAGCCGCGCCTACTCCGGACGTATGTTGGCGTCCTTGATGACCTTCGCCCACTTGGCAGTTTCGCTTTTGAGATAAGCAGAAAACTGCTGCGGTGAACTGCTGATAATGTCCACTCCCTGGGCCAGCAGCCGCGCCTTGACGTCAGGCAACTGCATTGTTTTCGCGGTCGCGGCATAAAGACGATCGATAATGGGTTGCGGCGTACGGGCCGGCACCAGGATGCCGTACCACGTGCCGCTTTCGAGGCCCTGCACGCCCGCTTCCGAGGTAGTGGGCACCTCCGGATGCGTGGAGAGCCGCCGCGTGCTGGCGACGGCGAGAGCCCGCACGCGCCCCGACTTGATGTGTGGATCGACTGCCAGCGGGCCCACGAACATCATTTGCACGTGTCCACCCAGCAGGTCGATGACGGCCGGCCCCGCGCTCTTGTACGGAACATGCGTAATCTGCAGTCCCAATGTCGATTTGAACAATTCCCCGGTCAGATGCGGCTGGCTGCCATTGCCTCCCGACGCAAAGCTGATCGTGTCCGGCTTGGATTTGGCCAACGCGATCAACTCTTTCATCGACTTCACCGGCAATGCTGCAGGGACCACAAGAATATTGGGCTGGGATACAAGCAACGAGACCGCGGCGAAATCCTTGAGCGAATCGTACGGCAATTTCGGTATCAGGCTGGGATTGACCGTGTGGGTCGTCGTGATGAACAACAGGGTGTAACCATCGGGCGCCGCTTTGGCGGTAATTTCGGTTCCTATCACGCTGCTGCCGCCCGGGCGGTTGTCGATGACGATCTGCTGGCCGATCGATTCCGTAAAGCCGGCCTGTATGGTACGGGCAAGGGTGTCGGAACCGCCCCCTGCCGCGATCGGCAGGATCCAGCGGATCGGACGGTCGGGATAATTGCCTTGGGCGGCAGCAGGCAATGCGATGCTGGCTGCAACGATAACCGCACACAGGGACGGCCGCAGCACTCTGCGCCATTCGATTGATTCTTTACCTTGCGTCATGTTCATGTCGGGCACCAAAGAAGTCCTGAAAATAAATCAGTCGGATTACGAATTCGCCGCCAGCTGGCCGCCAAACCGCTTGTCGAGAAACGTCAGGATGTCGCCGACGCAGCGGTCTGGCAGATAGTCGTTGATATTATGGCGCGCGCCTTCGTAAACGATCAGTTCGGCATCGGGCATCTTTGATTTCATCTCGTGATAAGTTGCAATGCTGCCGATCGGCTCGGCACCCGGCGCGATGAGCAACGCCGGACAACGGATCTTGTGCACTTCGTCCATGAAATCCTGCGTGGTCATATAGCCGACGAACTTGCCGATAAAAGGCACGTTATTCTTCGCGGCCTCGTCGAGGAACCATTCGACAAACTCTGAATCGATTTCGTCCGGAAAGCGCAGCGCGATTGTTTCTTTGAGGAAAGGACGCAGCCCCTTCTTGCCTACCTGCTCGAGCCATTCCGAAGCCTGGCTGCGCTTTAGGCCGGGCTTCGATCCGATCAGAGAGACGCTTTGAACCCGCTCCGGAAAATCCATCGCGGTGCGTTGGGTGATAAAGCCGCCGGCGGAACTGCCGACGATATGCGCTCTATCGAGTTTGAAATGGTCGATCAGCTCGACCGTGTCCTGGGCAAGACGCTCAAGTGAAAATGGCAATGTATCGGTCGCCGCGCAAGTTTCGGCACCATCGCGTAATAGCGTTTGGCGCTGCCCATCGCCGGATGCAGCATGACCACCGTAGCCGGCTTGGTCCACGGATCGGTATAGTCATCAATGTAATAGTTCAGCCTGATGCCGTCGCTGGTAATGAATGAGTGCATTAAGGAATACCTTTAATAAGAATACGCAAACGCTGACCCGCACCTAGTATTACGAAATCTCTGAACAAGTACGGTTTCGTCATTCCCGCGCAGGCGGGAATCCAGGAAGTTCAAGACCTTGCTGGATCCCCGCCTACGCGAGGATGACTTAATCAGAGATTTCTTAACTGACCGCATCTTTGAGTTTTTGCAGGTTTTCCCAACCCAGCGCACGCCGTCCACTTTCAATTTCCTCGAACATCTGTGCCAGGAGCCGGTTGACCGGCGTTGGAACCCCGGCTTGCTCGCCGCGCCGGACGATTTCACCGCTGATGTAATCGATCTCGCTCTTGCGTTTGCGCACGACGATG
>JAIOOZ010000630.1 GCA_021414185.1 Betaproteobacteria bacterium | reverse complement strand
CTCCTTCGCGCCCGTAGCTCATCTGGATAGAGTACTTGGCTACGAACCAAGGGGTAGCAAGTTCGAATCTTGCCGGGCGCGCCAAATTTCAAAGGACTTGAGTCTATCGATTCAAGTCCTTTGTGTTTTCAGCAGTGCAATCCGAATGGACACATTCATTCCGCATCATGTCATCGAAGGTGACGGCCCGCCGCTCGTGCTGATTCACGGCGTGGGTGGTGCGCTCGACTCCTGGGATTTCGTGATCGAGCAACTGCGTGCGCGCTACCGGCTGATCCGCTACGACCTGCGTGGGCACGGTGCCTCGGCCAAGCTGCGAGGACCATACACTTTGCAGGACTTCGTCGACGATCACGTCGCGCTGCTTGATCATCTCGGTCTGGACGCGCCCGACGTCGCGGGGTTTTCCCTCGGCGGCCTGATTGCGCAGGGCCTGGCGCTGGCGCATCCATCCCGGGTCGGCCGGCTGGCCCTGATCAGCGCCATCGGCGGACGCACGCCGGAGGAAAGTGCGCGCGCCCGCGCCCGGGCGGACACACTTGCCGCGGGCGGCGCCTCGCAGCATCTCGATGCGGCAGTCGACCGCTGGTTCACCGCTGTGTTTCAGGCTGCACACCCCGAGATCATCGCCAAGCGCAAGCTCGCGAGTTTGCAGAACGATCCGCATTGTTACGCTGCTGCATACCGCGTGCTCGCCGACTATGACCTTATCGATGATTTGCACCGGATTTCCCATCCGGCACTGCTCATGACCGGAGAGCTGGACACCGGTTCCACGCCGCGCATGTCGATGTCCATGGCCGAACGCATGCCGCACGCCCGCTTTTTGCTTCTGCCCGGTCTCAAGCACAGTGTGCTGCTGGAAGCGCCAGCGCTGGTTGCCGGCCACCTGCATGATTTTTTCAAGGACAAGAATCAATGAACCGTTGCGGACGATGGCTGATTTTCCTGGCAGTGTTTGCGGCTCCTGCGGCCGGTCTTGCCGCCGATGATTACCCGAACAAACCCATACGCTTGGCGGTGGGTTTTGCACCCGGCGGCTCATCGGACACATCGGCCCGCGCCGTTGCGCGCCGCATGGGCGACAGCCTGCGCACCAATTTCGTCGTCGAGAACCGTCCCGGCGCCGGCGGCAACATCGCTGCCGATACCGTCGCCAAGGCGGCGCCCGACGGCTATACGCTGTTCTGGGGCGCGGTCGGTCCGCTTGCCGTCAGTCCCGCAATGGGCACCAAGCTCAATTACGATCCCGTGCGGGACTTTGCTCCGATCGGTCTCGCGGTAACTTTTTGCAATGTGCTGGTGGCGACGCCGTCGTTGCCGGCCCAGACGGTGACTGAGTTGCTGGCACTCGCGCGGGCCAAGCCCGGGCAGCTCAATTACGCATCGCCGGGCAGCGGATCGGCCGGTCATCTCGGCGGTGAACTGCTGAAAAAGCTCGCCAGGATCGATCTCGTTCACGTCCCGTACAAAGGCGGCGGCGAGATGATCACGAACCTGATCGGCGGCGAAGTCCAGCTCGCCTTCGTGACGGTCACTACCATCAAAAGCTTCGGCGGTAGCCGTATCAAGGCCATTGCGGTGACCGGGCTGAAACGCGATCCCACGCTGCCCAACGTGCCTTCGTTCGCCGAGGCAGGCGTGCCCGGATACGATGCTACCTTTTGGTACGGATTGGTGGCGCCGGCACGCATGCCGCCACCGCTGGTCGCGCGCCTGAATCGAGAACTGCGCGCCGCGCTCGCCGACGCCGAGGTCAACAAACCGCTGGACGCACAGGGCCTGGTCGCCGCGCCTTCGACGCCGGAAGCTTTCAGCGCCGTGATCCGCTCCGATGTCGAGAAGTGGCGCGGCGTTTTCGCGGGTGTGAAAGTCTCTTTGTAACTGCGGTACCGATCTATCGGTCGGTGTTCAGATTGGCGTCTTATACGACCGTGGCCCATTTTTCTGACCGGTGTCGTGGTGCGCGGGCGGATGGATTTCGGTGATGCGATGCTTTCCGCCCCATGGCATGGAGCGGCGCTTCGAGACCTTCTTGCCCGCCTCGCGCGCAAGCTCCGGACTCCACCAAGGTTCAATTCGCGGTGAAGTGAGGGGCAAAGCGTATCTTCGCTCGATGTGTTGCGCGTCGATTTCCTTCATGGCGCCATGATGGACTGTGTAGCGAAACTTTGATTAGGCGCTTGTTGATTTGACACTGACCCGGTTTTTCACCAATGAAGGCGACGCGCATGTTGCTTGGAAAATTCATGAAAGTCCGCCCGTGACGCGAGACCCTGAATCGTAATATGCGTGCCAATATTGGGTTGCTTGTCGAATCACGATACATTTATACTGGATTCAGGTTGGTTCGAAATCACGCGACCCCTACAGGAGACAATACAGTGGCCCGCATCGAACCTGCAGATCCAAAGCACCGATATCACACTCAGGGCAGGATATTCCGGGCACCGGGTTCGATGCTCAACGTTTGTGGCATCGATCTGGAACCGGCATTTGTGCCGCAGCATAATTCCGCCAAATAGCAGCTCGATGATGAGCTCACCGGAACATTGCGTGCATGCGCGGGGTTGTACACTAATCCGCTGGTGTTTCCTCGGGGCGCTGTACGTCGCCGCTGCAGCGAGTGCGGCGCCCTATCCCGAAAAACCGATTCGATTCATCGTGGGATTTCCACCGGGGGGCGCGGGTGATCTCATCGGCAGGTTCGCCGGACAAATGCTTGCCGAGGAACTCGGCCAACCGGTGGTGATCGACAACCGGTCGGGGGCGGGCGGCACCATAGGGGCGGATATTGTGGCGAAGGCACTGCCGGACGGCTATACGCTGTTGCTGGCGACTACCGGTGCGATCACCGTCAGCCCGAGCCTGCAGCCTGCGCTACCCTACAATCCGCTTGTTGATTTTACGGCGGTCGGGATGATCGGCAACTTCCAGAACGTCGTGGTGGTCCCGATACCTTCACCCTACAGATCACTCAAGGAATTGATCGCGGCCGCGCAACGTGACCCAGGCAAGCTTAATTACGCTTCCACTGGCGTAGGTGCGACACCGCATCTCGCCGGGGAGATGTTGCGGGTGCTCGCCGGCGCACAACTCGTTCACGTGCCTTACAAGGGCAACGGACCAGCTATGACTGACTTGCTGGCTGGCCGCGTCGACTCCATGTTTCCCACACTTCCGTCGGGTCTTCCTTACATCAAAGCCGGGCGGCTACGCGCCTTGGCTGTGACTGGGGATCGACGTTCAAAATTGCTGCCCGATGTGCCGACCGTAGCCGAACAGGGCTGGCCTGAATACCGGGTGGTCAACTGGTTCGGGGTACTCGGTCCGGCAAAAATGCCCCATGCCATCCTGGAAAAGCTCCACAGGGCGCTGGTGGTGGGCCTTGCAAAACCGCAGATCAGCGAGCGGCTTGGGAGCCAAGGGGTAACGCCTGAGAGCTCAACGCCGCATGAACTGGCGGGCTTCATGAAAGAGGAAATCGCCCGTTGGGCGAAGCTCGTGAAATCCGCAAAGATTACGGCAGAGTGATATGCGCCAGAGCGCGATGGACCGCGGCATTCAGGGACGCGTAGCGGTGGTAACGGGCGGTGCCAGGGGCATAGGTCGCGCCTGTGCCACGGTACTTGCCCAGGCCGGCGCGATGGTGGCCGTTTTCGATCTCGACGCGGAAAACGAAGCCGCGCCGATGGAGGTTCAGCAGCAGGTTCGCGCGCTGGGCGCCGCGTTTTTTTATCGGCATGTCGACGTGACTGATGCGCGTGCCGTGGGTGCAGGTATGGCGGCGGTGCGCGAATCGCTGGGCGAGATTGCAATTCTCGTGAACAACGCGGGCAAGGGGAGGGCGCCCGTGCAACTGGAGTCCATGGATGAGTCGGAGTGGGACGCCGCGATCGCGCTCAATCTGAAAGCCGCCATGTTGTGCAGCCGGGCTGTAATCGCAGGCATGAAGCAAGCCCGTTGGGGACGGATCGTCAACATGTCATCAATTGCAGGGCGTGGCCGTGGCGAACAGGCGAGTCTCGCTTATGCTGCAGCCAAGGCCGGCGTTCTGGGCTTTACACGCCAGCTTGCTTCTGAAGTCGGACCCTTCGAGGTCACGGTTAACGCAGTAGCGCCGGGCGCCATCATGAGCGGGCGAGTTATTCCCCGCTGGGAAGCGCGGTCTGCGGACGCGCGTGAGCGCATGACGGCGCCGATCCCCCTGCGACGCATAGGCCGCCCCGAGGAGGTCGCGAGAGCCGTTCTCTTTCTCGCCTCCGAGGACGCGAGCTACATCACCGGCACGACGCTCGACGTTAACGGTGGACGTTACGTCTGACCTGTTCAATGTGGCGATGGCGGATGAGTTAACACCCGCGAGGTACGCGAGGAATGCTACTGCCCCTTTGCATTCCATTCTTCCGAGATGCCGAGACGCGCGACCAGCCTGCGCCACTTGGTAACCTCACTGCGTATATGCGCATCCAGGCCGGTGGGTGTCATCTCGGTGATGTCAACGCCCTGGTCGACGACTTTTTCCCGGATATCCGGCATTGCGAGTACCGCTTTAATCGCAGCATTCAGCTTGTCTACCACTGAAACGGGCGTTCCGGCCGGGGCAAGAAATGCATACCAGCCGCTTACTTCGTAGCCGGCGAGGCCGGATTCCGCCAGTGTTGGCAGTTCCGGCATTACCGGGTTGCGTTTGGCAGTCGTTACCCCGAGTACCACGATCTTGCCGGATTTCACATAGTTGCGGCCGCTCGAAAACGAAATGATCGATACCGGAACTGAGCCGCCCATAAGGTCGGCGATGAGTTGCCCGGTGCCCTTGTACGGGACATGCACGAGCCTGGTTCCGGCGATGTCGTTCATGAGTTCCGCGGCCAGATGCGTAATGTTGCCAATCCCCGATGATGAGAAGCTGATCTGGTCGGGTTTTCGTTTGGCAATCTCGATCAGTTCTCCGACGTTCTTTACCCGCAGACCAGGATGCACAGCGAGCACATACGGACTGTGGCCAATGAACGTTACACCGCGGAAATCCTTCAACGTGTCATAGGGAAGCTGCCTGTACACGCTTGGATTTATGGCATGGCCACCCGGGACGATCATAATCGTGTAACCGTCCGGCGGCGACTTCGCGGTAAGGTCAGTGCCGACGATGGTGTTCGCGCCGGCACGATTATCAATGACGAATTGCTGCCCGGTCCGCTCGCTAAGCCGGGCACCAAGCAATCGCGCCAGCAGATCGTTGATGCCGCCAGGCGGAAAAGGCACAACGACCCGCACCGGCTTGCTGGGATAATCGCTTGCAGCAGCCGGCGGGTGCGGCAGCGCGGCGCAGGCGCATGGCAGAAAAACAGCTGCCACGAGGCGTTTAACGCCAATCAGATGAGAATTCACGGCACGCCCTCGCGAGTTATCAGTAGGGCACGCTGCCGCGCAGAGTTGTCCTCTCCATGAGCCTGCGTTGCGGGAGATCGTAATCGTTGATCGCGCAATGCTGCGTCGAGCAGTTGTCCCATATCAGCAGATCCCCGGCACGCCAACTGTGCCGGTATACGAACCTCTGATCGCTGATATGTGCGATCAAATAGCCGAGCAGCGCATCGCTTTCGGCCTCGTCCATGCCGATGATTTTTGTTGTGTAACCCTGATTTACGAACAGGCACTGCCGGCCGGTCGCGGGGTGCGTCCGAACCACCGGGTGGGCAACATCCTGAACCTTGCTCTTTTGCTCCTCGGTGAGCGGGGGAAGCTTTTGGCCGCCCTTGCGTACGCGGGCATAACCTTTCGCGTAAGAATTAAGCGATTTGAGCCCTTGCAGCTTCGCCTTGGTTTCCGCAGGCAGTGCCGCGTACGCCGCTGTAGTGCTTGCGAACATGGTATCGCCTGTCGCTACGCCGTTGCTGTCAACGGGGACTTCCTTCGCGTAAAAGACCGAGCCCCAGCTGGGCTCGCGCATGTAGGAAAGGTCTGAGTGCCAAATTACGCCGGCGTCGCGTGCTCCAATCGGCTTTCCATTCTCAACAACATTGGACACCACGAAGATTTCGGGATAGCCGGGCTTGCAGCAGTCGGCCCGGACATGAAGTTCCAATTCACCGAAGCGGCGACTGATCGCGATGTGCTGCTCGGGAGTCAGGTTCTGATCCCTGAAAAAAATCACTTCGTGTTCGTAAAGTGCCTCGGTGATTGCATTGAATAGCTCGTGCGAAGTCTCGCGCGACAAATCAACGTTGGTGATTTCCGCCCCTAGCGCGGCGCCTGACTTGCGTATTGAAAGCATGCGGTTTGGACTCCAGTAACGTTACGACGTAAATCTCAGAATGGAACAGATCCGGCGACCGTTGCTTTTTGCATGATGCGTGGTCGGTTGCCGTAATCCCCGATTGCATTGTGCTGCGTCGATACGTTGTCCCACATGAGCAGATCGCCTTCCTGCCATTTGTGTCGGTAAATAAACCCGGGTCGCGTAGCGTGTGCGAACAATTCATCGAGCAGTGACCGGCTTTCATCTGCTGGCAGGCCCACTATGTGGTCAGTAAAGCCTTCGTTCACGTAAATGCATTTGCGGCCGGTGACGGGGTGGGTCCTGATCACTGGATGCACTGCATCAGGGACTTCGCGCTGGTCCTTCGTTAGCGGAGCTCGCACGGCACCGTTTGCAACCGTTTTTTTGAATCGATCCCCGTAACGATGCGCCGCCTTTAACCCTGCAAGCCGCTTCTGCATGGTTGCAGGCAAGGCATCATAAGCCGCAAACATGCTCGCGAACAATGTGTCGCCGAGCACCACGCCGTTCTCGACCGGCGCTTTGACAGATCTGAGGATGGATGCGAAGCAGGGTGCGGCGGCGTACGAGAGGTCGGTGTGCCAGTACTGTCCTGCATCCATTGCGCCGATCGGTTTGCCGTTCTCAATGACGTTGGAGAGGATGAGCAACTCGGGGTGCTGCGGATGCAAGTACTGTTTCAGGAAGTGGATCTCCAGCTCCCCAATTCGGCGCGCAAAGCGGACATGATCCGATTCGGTGAGCGATTGGCCCCGAAACAGCACAACGCCGTTTTCATAGAACGTGCGTTGTATTTGCGACAGCGTCGCCGCATCCAGTTCGCTGCGCAGGTCGACGCCTTCAATTGCCACGCCGAGTGCGGGGTGCAATGAACGAAGATTGAGCGACATGAACTGCATCCTCCAGCGGGCAACTCAGCTTGTGAGCAAA